>CAJWCX010000200.1 GCA_913031405.1 uncultured Flavobacteriales bacterium
TAAGATTCTTTAGATTTTTCATTATCAGGTTTCCAAATGAATTGACGGTAACCTAAAAATAGAATTGCTGCTAATAGAAGTGTAGATACAACAATAGATGAAATACGGAAGAGTTTATTGCTTTTGAATTTCTGTTTAATATCGTCGAAAGAAAAGTTCTCAGTCATTTTCTAAAATTTGAAGGCAAAAATAGTCTTTTTTTTGCTAATAATGAGCTTTTACTAAACAATCCAATTCCTTTTAGTAACTAATAGCTACATAAGAAGTATCAAAAGCGGTCGTGGTCATAGACACAAGGTCGTTTGTTGCAGTTCCAATAACCCAATAGAAAAGAGAGTATACTTCATTTCCATTATTGATGCAGTAAATGGTTGTGTCTAGTGGACCATAAAAATTTTGTTCTGTGTTTGGGCAGCAGGTTTCACAATTTTCAAGGCCTTCTTGCTTGATGTATCTCAAGTGATCAGTATTTTCTGGGTTATCGTTTTGTAATTGGATTCCAATCCATGATTTGGCGTGGGTTTGGTAGTTTCTGATGTTGTCATTTTCTAGGGTCAGGCTGGACATGTAAATATCTTCTATAATTTCAAAATATCCTTCTTTTTCAACGCGAATCACATATTTTTCCATTTGCTCTCTCAAAAAGGAAAATTGGTAGTTGCCATTGGTGTTAAGTATTGCTGAATCGATAGGAATCAGTTCCTGTGTTCCGACTGGCACTTTGTAAAGGCGTATAGTGGCATCTGAATGTCCCTGGCCAAAGGTCATGTCTGTAATTTCTCCTTTCAGTACAAATGTTCCCGCTCCCTTTTCACAGGAGATAAGTAGAAGGACAAAAGCAATAACGAAGCACTTGAAAAAAGTCATTGAATTCGATTTAAAAATTGAGCTTCTTTGGATTTATGAACATAAAGAAAATCACCTTGTTCTTCCTGCTCCCCTTTTTCTCTAACAAATTTAAAGTCGGCGATGCCATATTGAACATAACCTAATTCAGCAAAAAAGTCCTTGAAATTTCTAACATTATTTACATCGATTTCAATTTGAATCATTGGGAGAAACTTTTCTATCATGGGCTTCATCTCTTGAAAAATGATCCACTCGTAGCCTTCAACGTCACATTTGATGTAATCTAGCTTGGATTCTTCTTGTATGAGGCTATTGGGATTAACGATGCGAACCTTCTGTGTTCTCTCCGATTTTGAGTCATCACCTTTTGCTACATGAGGCAAGCCTGTTCTAATCATTCCATCTTGCATTGGTAGAATCATGGTCACTATGCCTGGTTTTTCTCCTAATGCCACATTGTGAAGGGTAACATTTTTTTTAGAACCTATAAAATAGTTCAACACTTCATGATATTGGGGGAGCGGTTCTACACAAATCACCTTACCGTTTTTAGCCAGTCGAGAGAATGATTTTGCAAAATAGCCCAAATTGGCTCCAATGTCTAAAATCGTATCGTCTTCTTTTATAATTTCCTTTATCTTGTAATGATATTTGAATTTAGAATCCTTTTTTAAAAAATTCAAATCAAGCAGTAGGTAAAAACTTCTATGCAATAAACGCAGGTAGCGTTTTTCGCTTAAAATGGAGAACAAGAGAAGTTTGATACGTTTCATGAGCACGAATGTATTAAAAAAAAGAATGTTTGGACCATATACAAAGACATTCAATTCAAAGTAAATCCCATACAAATTGGTATTTTTAAACTTTAAAAAGTGTTACTTTTTTTAATAAAGAACATGAAGAATTGATTACTAACGATATCAAATGTATGGAGATTACAGTACGAAAATTAATTGATAAGAAAGAAATGCTTTCTTTTCATCCCCTAATAAAACAATTATATCCTTCATTAAGTGCTGAGGATTACGACATGCAATTGGATGATATGATACCGTCTCGGTACAGTCAGGTTGGTGTTTTTGAAGGGGACAAAAAGATTGGCATGGCAGGTGTTTGGATCGGTCATAAATTTTGGTGTGGTAAATTTTTAGAAATTGATCACGTTATAGTTCTCGAGTCTTATCGTTCTCAGGGAATCGGTAAGCTTATTTTTGAGTTTATGAAGAATATGGCTCGGGAAGAGGGGTGTCTTTCTCTTGGATTAGATTCTTTTACACACAATCATCGATCACATAAAATGTTTTTTAAGGAAGATTTTGTAATTAAAGGTTACCACTTCGTGCATGCTTTGGAGGAATCGAAGATGCGATCTTTTTAGGAGTCAAGAATAGTTAGATTAGCGAAACGCAATAAAATCGTTTTGCTTCCATGATGAGGAAAAAAGATTGTCGCTTTTTGATCTGCTCCGGTTCCTTCCATTTGGGTTATTTTTCCTTTTCCGAATGTTTTATGCTCTACATTGTAGCCTACTTTAATATTATCTGAAGAACCTGAAGTTTTAGGGCTTTTTGATACTTCTTTTAAAGATCTCATGTTGGCACCAATATTTTTGTTTAAACCTCCTGTTCGTGTTCCTTCAAAACCCTTCATCGAAAGTCCTCTTTGAATGCCTTTTGATTTCGAGGTGAATTCCAGAAAATTAGGATTGATTTCATCGATAAATCTACTTGGTTCACAACTAATAGATTGGCCCCATAGGAAACGTGAGACTGCATACGAAAGAACACACGAATCCATAGCTCGAGTAATGGCGACGTAAAAGAGCCTTCGCTCTTCTTCAAGGTCTAATCTTGAGTGCAATGACATTTGTGATGGAAAAAGATTTTCTTCCATTCCGACCAAATAGACATTTGGGTATTCAAGGCCTTTACTAGAATGAATGGTCATTAGTGATACGTGGTTGATTTCTTCTGATTTGTCCTGATCAGCATCTGTCAGAAGAGCTACTTCAAGCATAAAATCGGCTAAGGTTTGTGGGGTGTCTTCTTCACCAGAATTTGAAAATTCTTGAATCCCAGAAATCAGCTCTTCTACGTTTTGAAAGCGCTCAACCTCTTCGGGGCCTTTGTCTTTAGCGTCCATTAATTCCTTCATGATGCCTGATGAACGAGCAATGCGCTCTGCAAGAGAAAAAGCGTCGCTTGTATTCACTTCTGATTGAAAGCTTTTGATCATGATGGCGAATTCTGATATTCTCTTTTTTGTGCCGTTATTGATGTCAACCGGGTACTTTTGAAAATTGCATATGACGTCCCATATACTTGTACTGTAATTATTGGCAGCGACAATTAATTTTTCAATACTGGTTTTGCCAATCGCTCTTTTCGGATAATTAATGACTCTTTTCAATGCCTCTTCGTCATGTGGGTTTGCTGATAGCCGAAAGTAGGCGAGAAGGTCCTTTATTTCTTTTCTTTGGTAAAAAGATAGACCACCATAAACTTTGTAAGGAATGTTCAATTTCCGCAACGCTTCCTCAAAAGATCTAGATTGTCTATTGGTTCGGTATAATATGGCAAAATCATTATAGGAACAATTGCTTTGATTTTGTTTCTCGCGAATTAAAGAAGAAATTGTTCGACCTTCTTCATTATCCGTTGGAGTGCGAATGACTTTGATCTTATTTCCATCCTGGTTTTCTGTCCAAACGCTCTTATGAATTTGATCTTTATTCCTCTTTATGATACTGTTGGCTGCTTCTACAATATTTTTGGTGCTGCGATAATTTTGTTCGAGTTTATAGAGGGTAAAGTCGGGGTAGTCTTTTCTAAAATTGAGAATGTTTTCAATATTCGCTCCTCTAAATGAATAGATACTCTGAGCATCATCTCCAACAACGCAGATGTTCTCATATGCTGCAGCAAGCTTCTTTATAATAAGGTATTGGGCA
>CAJWCX010000201.1 GCA_913031405.1 uncultured Flavobacteriales bacterium
TGTAGGAAGTGGCCCGTTTCCCACCGAACTTTTTGATCAAGAAGGTGAAGACATGAGAAAAGAAGGACATGAATTTGGGGCAACAACTGGTCGGCCAAGAAGATGTGGATGGATCGATTTGGTTCAATTGCGATATTCCATTATGATCAATGGAATAACCGAACTATCTATGATGAAGGGTGATGTACTCAGTATCTTTGAGGAGATTAAAGTCTGTACGCATTATCTAATCAATGGAGAAAAGGTAAATGACTTTCCTTTTGACATCAACGACCACGACATCACAGCGGTTTATGAAAGTTTGCCTGGTTGGAAAAAAGACTTGACAAAACTTGAAACCATAGAAGAAGCGCCAGATAGCTTCCAGGCATACGTAGATTATTTAGAAAAACAATTAAATGTGCCTATTCGCGTTGTATCTGTTGGACCTGACCGAAAACAAACACTGTCCAATTTAAAATGAATATTGAAAAATACATATTAAAAATTGCGCTTTTCATAAGCGCATTTTTTTTGATTTCTGATTTTTCGGCACAAAACGACTTCTTAAAACTTCTACCTGGCTCAAAAAAGGCCAATTACTACGAAGAGGTTGATCTTCTCAAGCTTGAAGGCAATGTGAATTTCGAATACCAAGGAAACGTCATGTACTGCGATTCTGCGTATTATTTCGAAAAGAGAAAAATAGTCAAGGCCTACGGTAAGGTGCATATCATCAAGGAAAAAATAAATATGTTCTGCGACTCGGCAATATTCAATGGCAAAACTGAACGAGCAAAATTGTGGGGAAATGTTCGAATACGTGATCTTGATTACCGACTAACAACCGACAGTATTGAGTACATATCTCCAATTGGTCGCGCTATTTACACCAATTATGGTGTGATTGAAAAAAACGGTTCTAATGAACGCATCGTTAGTAAAATTGGGTATTTCTACCCAGATATCAAAAACTATCATTTTAGGGATAGCGTAGTATATACCAATGATGGTATTCGAATGACTACAGATACCTTGGCTTATGAATACACCAATCAAAAAACCATATTCAACGGATCTACCCGGATCGTTAAAGACAGCACAATCATGACCTGCTTTTTTGGATGGTACAACACCAACGAAAACATAGGTTACCTACATGGAGATGCAAGCTACGAAGACAGCAACATGGTTTTATATGCCGATACGATCAAATATAATGAAAACAAGGAGGAACTTATTGCCAAGCTCAATGTCCACTTGATCAATTCAGAAAACAACTACACCCTCAATTCAAATTACCTTTATGCTTCAGACAGCTTAAATTTGACATACATTACGGATTGTGCAGTGGCTTCATTAATTCAAGAAAAAGATACTATTTTTATTCATGCCGACAGCCTTTTTGTTCGAAAGGATTCAACAGGCAAGCAAAAGGATATGAAGGCCTATACAGGGGTTGAAATTTTTAATAAAGACATTCAATCCGTATGTGACTCTCTTACCTTTTCAGAAGCGTCAAATCTCTTGAAGCTCTATAAAGACCCTATTGTATGGTCAGAAAATAGCGAGCTAAAAGGAGATTCAATTGTCATGAAACTTAAAGACTCTTTAATAGAGCAAGTCAATATTTATAATAATTCATCTGTAATCATGGAGATTGATTCGGGAAGCTTATACAATCAAATCTCCGGTAAAAATATTATTGCTTATTTAAAAGAAGGAAAGCTAGAGAGAACTGATGTGAATGGATCAGCCTTGAGCATTTACTATCCCGAAGATGAAGAAAAAACAGACACATTGACCACCATTAAACGGATGGGCCTGAACCGATTAGAATCATCAAAGCTTACTGTTTATCTTGACAGTGGAGAGGTCACAGGAATTACATATATCACTGAACCTATTGGTGTTTTTTACCCGATGGACCAAATCAAAGAAAGCGATCGATGGATTAAAAAGTTTAAATGGAATCCTATCCTAAGACCTAAAGATGAGTTTAGTTTGGGAGAAGAAAATTAAGAATCACTTTCTTCCTCATCCCATCGCAGTACCCTTTTCACTCCCTCTACTTCTTCGAATTTAGCAGAGAGTTGCTCAAGATGCTCAGTGTCCAATACCATAACCTTTATTCGACCTTCAAATATGCCATCTTCAGTATCAAAAGAGATACTTTTCATATTAACATTCTCTTGATTAGAAATGATCTCAGTAATTTTATTAACCAAACCAAATTGATCAATTCCGATGATTTTAATGGCCGCCATTCGTTCAACTAGCTTATCTGATTTCCATCTCGCCTTAATACAACGATAAGCCATTTTTGACATCATATGAACTGAATTGGGGCAATCGAAACGATGTATCTTTATCCCCGAAGACACAGTAATAAAACCATATACGCGATCCCCTGGAATAGGATTACAACACTTGGCCATGGTATACTCGAAACCCTTAAAATCATCCCCAATCAATAGCGTATCCTTTTTAGAATCGAGAGAGACAAATTCAGACTCGTATTCCTTAAAGGTTTTTCTTTTCTTTCTAGGTGGTTTTTTCTCCACCTTAAAAAGACCACTTACCTGCTCTATTTCGCGCATTTTGGAAAGATCAACTTTACCTTTTGCAATTCTATAATATAGCTCGGTAATCCCCGAAATATTGTAAAATTTTTCCAAAAACATTAAGTTTTCTGAATTCATTTTCAGGTTAAACTGCCTAAACTTCCGCTCAATAATTTCTTTTCCATCAGCAGCAATACGATTGCGCTCCTCATTTAATGAAGATTTAATTTTAGTTCTTGCTCTTGCCGTTACCACGAATTTCAACCACTCCTCTTTGGGATGTTGTTTTGATGAACGAATAATATCCAACTGATCACCATTCTGAAGCTCATAAGACAGAGGCATCAAACGGTTATTTACCTTGGCCCCTATGCAGCTATCACCTATATCGGTATGAATATCATAGGCAAAGTCCAAGATGGTAGAACCTGTTGGTAAAACACGTAATTCTCCTTTCGGTGTAAAAACATAGATCTCCTCATTAAATAGATTGAGCTTAAAATCATTTACAAAATCTAAAGCATTGGCATCTGAGGTTTCAAGAAGTTCTCTAATTTCTGTAATCCAACGGTCAAATTTATTATCATCTTTTTTGGACTCCTTGTATTTATAATGCGCAGCCAAACCTTTTTCTGCTATCTCATTCATTCGCTTAGATCTTATCTGAACTTCCACCCATTTACCTTGGGGAGACATGACCGTAGTATGTAAAGATTCATATCCATTGGCTCTTGGTGTAGAAATCCAATCTCTTAAACGTTCAGGACTAGGCTGATAATAATCAGTAACAATACTGTAAACACGCCAACAATCCGGCTTCTCAAGCTCTGGAGGAGTATCTAGAATGATACGTATCGCAAATAAATCGAAAACCTCCTCAAATGAAATATCTTTTGAATTCATCTTCTTCCAAATAGATGATATTGATTTTGTACGTGCTTTAATCGTAAAAACATATCCCTCATGTCCAAGATGCTCCTTTATGGGTGCTACAAATTTTCGAATAAAACGAGAACGTGCTTCTTGAGTTTCTTTCAGTTTGGAGCGAATATCCTCATACAACTCAGACTCACAATATTTCATCGAAAGGTCTTCCAATTCAGACTTCACAGAGTAAAGGCCAAAACGATGTGCCAAAGGCGCATATAAAAACCGAGTTTCGGAGGCAATCTTAAGTTGCTTATCGGGGCGCATACTGCTTAATGTTCTCATATTATGCAAACGATCTGCTAGCTTAATCAGTACTACCCTAAAA
>CAJWCX010000202.1 GCA_913031405.1 uncultured Flavobacteriales bacterium
TATTCCAATCGATCATGGCGGTACATCTGTATCGTATTTTAAACGATACATTTTTCCTTATTGTATAGTAACATCATTTCGAAAGCCCATTGGTCGATAATGTCCTGTACCCAACTTTCTTCGGCATCGATAAAAACCGGAACTCCCAGTTGCTTTGCCTTACAACAAATTTCGTTGATTCTGTATTTAACCAGGTTTAACTTCTTTTCTTCCAAAGAAGTAAGGGGTTCTTTTTTTTCCGATGCTTTTTCCAAGAGACTAAACTTACTGATGCCTGTGATTTTAAAAACGGCAAAGGGAATCGATTTTTCCGAGGCTGCTTTCTCTATGGTTTGGATGATGATTTTTGCTGTTTGATCAAAGTCATCTTCTCTCATTTTCCCTTCCACTGAATAATCTAAAATGGTTCCTATTTGATGTGTCCCGAGCTCTTTTATGGTTTTGTCGCATTCGCTTATGGTTTCACCACCACAGAATTGTTTAAAAATGGTTCTTTTAACAATGAAATTTACAGGTAATCGCAGCTTGAGCGCTATGATCATAAGGAATTTACCTATTTTGACTACGGCAGGAGAGCTGATAATTCGAAATAGCCAATAGGCCCTTTTTAAATCTGTATTTGATTTAATTTTGAAGGCTACTTTTGTATCATTGAAATTTAACACTTCGTAAAAATAATGGGTTTTTGGATATTATGAAATATAGCATGAATATTCAGTATATTTGATTCCATTTTTTAATAAAGATGAGAGTTATTTCAAGTTCAAATTACGAGGTAGAAATCGGTCCATTAACCGAGTCTTCTTTACCAAAATTACTTCAGGGGTATAGTGCCCAGCGTATCATTATTATTGTTGATCAAAATACCCACGACTGTTGTTTGGAATACCTTATTACAACCTTCCCAGAATTAGAGAAATCTGAAATCATCCTTCTTCCTGTTGGGGAGGAGAATAAGGTGATGGAAGTTTGTATGCAGGTATGGAATGCATTTTCTGAGTATGGATTTGGGCGGCGTGACCTTGTTGTCAATCTCGGAGGTGGAATGGTGACAGATATGGGCGGATTCTTGGCATCAATTTATAAAAGAGGAATGAACTTTATTCATATACCCACATCTTTATTAGGGATGATAGATGCGGCAATCGGTGGTAAGAATGGTATCGATTTGCATCCCTATAAAAATCAGCTTGGAACAATTATTCCACCAAAAAATGTTTATGTTGATTTATCTTTTTTAACAACGCTACCAGAATCAGAATTTTATAATGGGTTTGCAGAAATGATGAAATACGCCTTGATTCGTGACAAGTACTTATTTGAAGATATTAAAGGATTTTCAAAAGAAAGTGATTTCAATCGAAATGATATCATTGAGAAATGTATTCAATTAAAAGTGGATATCGTTGATAGAGATATGCATGAGCTTGGAGAAAGAAAAATATTGAATTTTGGTCATACTTTTGGTCATGCGATCGAGGGGCATTTTTTGGAAACCTCACCTATATCACATGGTCATGCGGTAGCCCTAGGCATTTGTGCTGAATCTTTTGTCTCCATGAATCGTGGTTTATTGAGCAAAGAGCATTTTAAAGAAATTGAGTCAGTATTAACGAGGGTTTATCCTTTTATCACATTTACAGATGCTGATGTGAAATCAATCATTCAATTGATGTATAATGACAAAAAGAACGAGGGAGGAAAGATTTTTTCTGTTTTACTTCATAAGATTGGTGAATGTTCTTATCACAACGAGATATCGGAAAATGAAATAGGTGAGGCCCTTTTTTATGTTTCAATGCTTTCAGATACTTTAAATTAAAAAAGCCCCGATTTCACAGGGCTTTAATCAATTAGTTAAGCGGTTATTTATTGAACCACTGTCATTTCTTCAATAATGTGTTTTGCTCCTGCATATTTATCAATTAAGAACAACACATAGCGAATATCCACATTAATGGTTTTTTGAAGCTTCTTGTCAAAAATAACATCTCCCGCCATAGCTTCAATGTTACCATCAAAGGCTAAGCCGATCAATTCACCTTTTCCATTCAAAACGGGCGATCCTGAATTTCCACCCGTAATATCGTTATTGGTAAGGAAGTTGACAGGCATATAACCGTCTTCATCTGCGTAAGGTCCGAAATCTTTTTTATTGTATAGATCAATCAATCCTTGTGGTAAATCGAACTCAGGATCATCCTCAACAAATTTCTTTACAGTTCCTTTAAGAGTTGTGTAATAGTTTTCAGCTGCATCATTACTTGCGTCTTTAGGCAGTGGGCTCACTTTTCCATAGCTCAGTCTTAGCGTAGAGTTGGCGTCAGGATAGATTACAGGGCTCAATCCTGATTTTCGCATTCCATCAACAAGCATTCTGTAGGCCCTGTCGAATTTTTCTTCGGCTTCCTCTATTTTGGTGTCAGTTGAAAAATAATGAGCAATTAACTTATTTGATAAAATCATTAATGGATCATTTTCGATAAGATTTTTATTTGGAATCTTTAAAAAAGCTTTTAGACGATTCTCCGAGGTGAATATGCTTAACTCATAAATAGCCTCCAAATACTCATCTAAAGGAATATTCATTTCATTCGAATAGTAATCAATAGATTGAGGTAAGTTATTTCCGGCTTTTTTAGTGTAAAGTCTGAGCATTTCTAAAAGCATTTCCTTTTCAAGAGATATGTCGGAGGTTTCCATGAAATCCTGCATGGCATAATGTACCTGATCAATAGTGCTCTCATCTTCAGCATATTTTGATAGAACTTTTCCAAGTCCTCTTGAAACCGTGGCAAACTTTGAACCTCTAAAAACCATTCTTAAGTAATTGTCGTGTCTTGCTTTATCGTTGGTGAGTTCGTAGTAATTGTTGATGTCACTAATCACACCTTTATAATCAGAATTGCCTTTTTTAGCAGCCCATTTATCAAACTTATTTTCATTTTTTGCCTTTGATTCGGCAGTTTTGAATTTCGTTAAGGCATCAATCATACCTTGGCGATTTTTCCAATAATTGGCAACTCCTGCATACTTGGAAGCATAATTTAATCTAACGGCATCATCTTTGTCCATGTATTTTTTCATGACATCCATAGCTTTCTTTGATGCCTCTACCCAGGCTGGATAGGCATATTTAACATTTTGATCAATACCGCCCGCTGGAAGCCAACGGTTTGTTCTTCCAGGGTATCCGAGAATCATGGCAAAATCATTTTTCTCAATACCATTAATGTTCACCGGTAAATGATGTTTCGGTTTTAATGGAACATTATCTGTGGAGTATTCTGAAGGGTTGCCATCGGCATCTGCATATACTCTAAACATGGAGAAGTCTCCAGTGTGTCTAGGCCATTCCCAATTGTCTGTATCACCTCCAAATTTACCTACACTAGCTGGAGGTGTACCGACAAGTCTTACGTCTGTATAATCTTGGTATACAAAATAGTAAAATTCATTTCCCTGAAAAAAGGACCGGACACTGACAACGTATTTTCCACCTTCACTATTTTCTTCTTCTATTTTTGCCGTTTCTTCTTGTATGACTTTGTTTCTGTCTTCTTCAGACATGTTATTATTTAATTTTCCCAGTATTCGCTCAGAAACGTCATCCATTCTTACGAAAAACCTTACAAACAGCGAATTGGGTTTCATTTCTTCCTGTTTGTTGCTTGCCCAAAATCCGTTTGTTAAATAATCATTTTCTGGTGTTGAAAGTTCAGCTATTGCTCCATATCCACAATGGTGGTTTGTAAGAACAAGACCTTCACTAGAAACAAGTTCAGCAGTACACCCG
>CAJWCX010000203.1 GCA_913031405.1 uncultured Flavobacteriales bacterium
TTTTTGACAGTTCTGTGGATAGAGGGCAACCGGCTGCATTTGGATTGAATCAGGTCATTAAAGGATGGACTGAAGGCTTGCAGCTTATGTCTGCTGGAGCGAAATATAAATTTTTCATTCCTCAAGAATTGGCTTATGGTGCGAATCCGCAACCAGGAAGTATCATCAAACCCTTTATGCCATTAGTTTTTGAAGTTGAACTTTTGGAGATTATTGATGGTGCAGTAGAATCCAAAGAAGAACTACCTCAAACAACTATGGAGTTTAACAAAATGAGTCACGATTTTGGTAAGATCAAAGCTGATACAGATAACAATACCACATTTATCGTTACCAATACAGGAAATAACCCTTTGATTATAGATGGAGTAAAGCCGAGTTGTGGTTGTACGACATCGCAAAAACCTGAGAACCCAATTATGCCTGGTGAAAGTGATGAGATTAAAGTGGTTTTTCACCCGAAAGAGAACCAGTTAGAAGAACAAAAGAAAACAGTTAGGGTAACTGCCAATACAACTCCTGATTTGGTCGTACTGAATCTCAAAGCTTTTGTGGAAAAGTAAAGCCACTACTCTTTCTCAAAGTAGTTCAGGTCTTTTCCGAAAGTTTCACTTAATTGACTGAGGCTGTATAAAGCCATGAGAATAAATACGATTCCTACGATGAATGCTGACCAGGCATCTCCAAGGTTAAGTGCCATCAAGAATCCAAAACCAATCATGATTAGATTAACGGACCCTCTAACAAAATTGGGTATGGTGTTCGCAGTTGTAGAGCGGATATTGGTACCGAATTGTTCTGCAGCAATAGAGACAAATAAAGCCCAATATCCCGTTGCTGTTCCTAGTAAAAAGCAAATAAAGTAGTACGCTTCAGCTGATATTCCTTTCATAAAGAAGAGAAAGGAAGTAACTAAGATTAAGGTAAAAATGAGGTAAATAGCCACGACTTTTTTCCTGCTTTTTAACCATTGACTCAAAAGTCCAGAAACCAAATCTCCAAAAGAAAGTCCAATGTAGGTGTACATTACTGCCGTTCCATTTTCGATGTGATTAATGCCTAACAAGGGAGCGAAGTTGTCTTTTGAATTCATAACTAAAAGACCCACAACATACCAAATGGGTATTCCGATTATAATGCAATGTAGATATTTAATTAGATTTGCCCTGTTCATAAATATGATTCTGAGATTACCTTTTGAAACATTTTTATTCTCAGACATTTTTTCAAAAAATGAAGACTCGATGGTTCCCACTCTTAAAAGTAATAAAAACACCCCGAGCATTCCTCCAACAATGTAGGTGACCTGCCAATTCGCCAATTGCGCTCCAGTGAGGCTGAAAATCAAATTTCCTATCACTTCACCTTCTGAACCAACTAAAGAGGCTACAACGGCCCCTAAAGCTCCAAAAGTGACAATAATCATGGTCCCATATCCTCGTTTTTCCTTTGACATCATTTCTGAAACCAATGTAATTCCTGCACCCAATTCTCCTGCGAGACCAATTCCAGCGATGACACGTATAATTGCGTAGCTCGTAATGTCAGTAACAAATGCGTTGAGAAGATTTGCAATGGAATAAAGCATAATGGAACCAAACAATACTTTTATCCTGCCTTTTTTATCACCAAGAATACCCCATAGCAGTCCTCCAATTAGCATTCCAAGCATTTGCATATTGAATAAAAACTTACCCGTAGATGATTGTTGTTCAATAGAGTAACCACTCATAATTTGACTAAGACTTTCAGCTTTTACAACACCAAACAATACCAGGTCGTAGATGTCAACAAAGTAACCTAATGCTGCAACAATGATTAAGAGGATTACTTTTTTGTTAGGACCGTTACTGTTTTCATTCATGGAACGAAATTAAATATTTTATGAAATAAAATTCTTTGTTTTTATAAAAGGAAAACCAATGCTCAATGTTTTTTTCTGCTTACTTTTAATTCAAAGTATGTTTTATGGTTTGCAATTTATCTGAAGAAGCATCTATTCTGGGTCAATATATGTCGGAGATTAGAGATATAACTATTCAAAAAGACCCCATTCGTTTTCGTACTAATCTTGAACGAATTGCCGAAATTTTAGGGTATGAATTATCCAAAAGAATGAGTTATCAGGAGGTTACTGTTCAAACTCCCTTGGGAAAATCTACTGAATATAGAATGACCGATGACCCAGTATTGATTACAATATTACGAGCAGGTTTAGCAATGCATAATGGACTACTCAGAACATTTGACCGTTGTGATAGTGCTTTTGTTTCTGCATATCGAGAGCATACCACCCTTGAAGAATTCAATATTCATGTTGAATATTTGGCAGCTCCAAATCTTGACCAGCGGGTGTGGGTTATTTCCGATCCCATGTTGGCATCTGGAAGTTCTATGGTCAATGTATACAAGGCTTTATTAAAGTTTGGAAAGCCTAAAAAAGTCTATGTTGTTGTCTCAATTGCCACGCCACAAGCCATTGAACTCGTTCAAAAAGAGCTCCCCGATGATACGGAAATTTGGACTGCCGCAATTGACGATGAACTGACTGCAGAATCCTATATTGTTCCAGGTCTTGGTGATGCTGGCGATTTAGCATATGGAATAAAAGTATAAGGATGAATTGGGCAGCATATAGTACGTTATTTGGTCTTGCAACATTCAAATTTATGTTTTCTGCTTTCCCAGGACCGTTATGGAAATTGTCCTTTGTTGAAACCTATTTTTGTGTATTTCTAGGAGGAACCTTAAGTGCCTCGGTATTCTATTTTGCGAGTGACTATTTTATTTCCTTGACCAATGAAAGACGTAAGAAAAAAATAGAGAAATTACAGTCTGAAGGAGTTGAAGTCAAAATAAAACCAAAATTCACCAAAACAAATAAATTTATTGTGTGGTGTAAAAGAAAGTTTGGGATGCATGTCATCTGCTTTTGGGCACCTTTCTTTTTGTCAGTTCCACTCGGAAGTATTGTAGTTGCTAAGTTTTATGGTAAATTGAAATTCACCTTCCTGTATATTGCTTTAGGAATGGCGATCAACTCGCTAATTATGACATTTTTGGCTTATGTCGTCCTCTGATAAACATATATTTTTTGATTTGGATCGAACGCTTTGGGATTTTGATGAGAATTCGAAACATGCTTTATGTCAGATCCTAGATCATTATGAGCTTATTCCCCTTTTTGGTTCTTTTGATCGTTTTCATCGAGCTTATGAAAAGCAAAATGCCCGATTGTGGAGTGCATACGGAAAGGGTGAAATCAAAAAAGAAATATTACGATATGAAAGGTTTAATGCAACACTTCGTCAGTTTGGTAGACAAGATGTCGACCTAGCCAAGGATATGGGTTCAATGTATGTTGAGGTATCTCCACGTCAGACAAGACTTTTTCCAATGGCTAAAGAAGTTCTTTTAGAACTTCGTCAAATGGGGTATCGACTTCATATTATTACCAATGGATTTAAAGAAGTTCAGTTCATTAAACTAGATAATTGTGGGTTAAGAGATTTTTTTGAGGTGATTGTATGCTCTGAAACGGTTGGTAAAAATAAACCGGCGTTGGCCATCTACAAGCATGCCATGGACTCGGCAAATTGTTCTTCCGATGAAGCGATGATGATTGGTGATGATTTTGTTGCAGATGTTTCAGGCGCTCTGAATGCTGGTTTGAAGGCCATTCTATTCGATCCTCATCAATGTTCTCAAGAAAATTATGAGCATACAGTTCAATGCTTATCAGAAATACCCTTTAAGGCATCCCAACTGTTAAGATTTTAACAA
>CAJWCX010000204.1 GCA_913031405.1 uncultured Flavobacteriales bacterium
AAGTTTATTTGTGACTTTTTATCAATAGATTTAAGATTTCTTGAGCCGATATGGATATTTTTGTACCAGGTCCGTAGATTCCAAAAACACCTGTTTGATACAAATAATCGTAATCTTTTTGCGGAATGACTCCTCCAACGACAACCATAATATCTTTTCTGTCCATTTTTTTTAATTCATTGATGACCTCTGGTACTAATGTCTTATGACCTGCTGCTAGAGAAGAGATGCCCAATACGTGTACGTCATTTTCAATGGCTTGTTTTGCTGCTTCTTTTGGTGTTTGGAATAGGGGGCCTATGTCAACATCAAAACCAATGTCAGCGAACGAACTTGAAATAATCTTGGCCCCTCTATCGTGACCGTCTTGTCCCATTTTTGCAATCATTATTCTAGGTCTTCTCCCTTCAAGATTGATGAATTCCTCAATAAGGGCTTTTGATCTGATATAGTCTTTATCCATTTGAGCTTCTTTTGAATAAACCCCACTAATTGATTTGATTTTTGCGGTGTATCGATTGAATTCTTTTTCAAGTGCAAAAGATATTTCTCCAAGTGTGCATCGCGCTTCGGCACATCTCACTGAAATTTCTAATAGATTTCCCTCTCCGTTTTTTGCACATGATTCTAGTTCATCAAGCAATGTTTTGACTGCCCCTTCATCCCTGTTTTCTCTAAGGGTTTTTAATTTTTCGATTTGAGCATTTCTTACCTTATTGTTATCTACATCTAGAATGTCGAGATCATTCTCTTCCTGAACCTTAAAAAGATTCAATCCAATTATGTTATCCTTTCCTGAATCAATTCGGGCTTGTTTTTTTGCAGCTGCTTCTTCGATTCGAAGCTTCGGAATACCAGTTTCAATGGCCTTAGACATTCCTCCTAATTCCTCTATTTCGTCAATAAGTTTGGTCGAACTTGCAACGAGTTCTTGAGTTAATTTTTCAATGAAATAACTATTGTGATAGGGATCTATAAAAGAGGTCAATCCGATTTCCTTCTGAAGATATATTTGTGTATTTCTAGCAATTCTTGCAGAAAAGTCTGTAGGAAGAGCAATGGCCTCGTCAAGTGCATTTGTATGAAGAGATTGTGTCCCTCCAAATGCTGCGGCTAAGGCTTCAATACATGTTCGGCAAACATTATTAAATGGGTCTTGCTCCGTCAATGACCATCCAGAAGTTTGGCAATGGGTTCTCAGGGACATTGATTTGTTATTTTGCGGAGAAAATTGTTTGATGAGTGAAGCCCAAATAATTCTACCTGCTCTTAATTTTGCTATTTCCATGTGATAATTCATTCCAATAGCCCAAAAAAAGCTAAGCCGTGGAGCGAAATCATCTATTTTTAATCCTGCTTTTATACCGGTCCTAACGTATTCAATACCGTCGGCAAGAGTATAAGCCAATTCAAGTGATGCCGTTGCGCCCGCCTCGTGCATATGATAACCAGATATCGAAATAGAATTGAACTTTGGCATGTTAGAGGAGGTGTATTTAAAAATATCAGATATGATTCTCATTGAAGGTTCGGGAGGGTAGATATACGTATTTCGAACCATAAATTCTTTTAAAATGTCATTTTGGATTGTTCCACTTAATAAGCTAAGCTCAACGCCTTGTTCTTTCGCGGCAGCAATGTAAAATGCCATTACCGGAAGGACAGCCCCATTCATCGTCATAGATACAGACATTTTATTCAGTGGTATTCCATCAAAAAGCATTTTCATGTCCTCAATACTATCGATAGCGACCCCAGCTTTTCCAACATCACCCTGAACACGTTCATGGTCTGAATCATAGCCTCTATGTGTTGCCAAGTCAAAGGCAACAGAAAGACCTTTTTGACCTTCTTTAAGGTTTCGTTTGTAAAAGGCATTTGACTCCTCGGCAGTTGAGAATCCAGCATACTGTCTGATGGTCCATGGTCGACTGGCATACATAGAAGCGTATGGGCCTCCTAAATACGGAGGGGTACCTGGTAAAAAGTGAATGTGCTCGACATTTTCAACATCCTTTTTTTGGTAGGAAGACTTAAAAGGAATATTATCTGCTGTCATGAAATTTTTATCATGAACAACTTTTTCTTCTGCTCGAAAATCCTGACGTCTCAATGCCTCGTATTTTTTGTTCCTTTTCATTGTAAGAGTTTTTCGTAAATAAGAAACTTCATACCTAAATATTCTGGAATATCCTGCCATGAATTCGAAGACATAGACTCTATTTTGAATAGGTTAATTCCTAACAGTTCTGTCTCTCCATTCAAGAAATGTTTTTCTTTTTTTAAGCGAACGACCTCAATTCGTTTTAGAATCTTTCTTTTAGCTTCAGTAGGTGAGTCGTTTTGTATTTCTATAAATAGATCCCAAGAATTGATAATGATTTGTTCTGTCATCATTTCTATAATGTACGAGCCATGAAGAGGGTCGTTTACTTTTGATAGAAAAGATTCTTCTTTTAAAATGTGCGATATATTCAGACTCATTCTAGTATCGAACCAATCGTTCGATCTATGACTCAAATGACTTGCAGGATGAATCAAAAGGCCTGAGACACCTCCGTTTATACCTGAAATACCTTCAGTTGTCTGTCTCAAAAGATTCATATTAGGGTCTTTTAAAGATTTGTTTGTCCATCCAGTGGAGCCCAATATGAATATTGATTCAGTTACCAAGTTGTTTTCTTTCAGCAAGTGCTTCCAAAGCCATCTAAGTGATCTTACTTTTGAGGTTTCAAGAAGGAAATGACTTCCAATACCCACATGAAACTTAATGCGTTCAGGTTTTTTAATTTCTTGTAAAATCTGTTCACCACTATTTAGTATCAGCGCTAGTTGCTGATAACTTGAGGCACCAATTTGTTCGCAAGAAAAACCATTAATCATAAAAGAAACGTTTGATTCCTTAAAGGAGCTAACGTAATCATTGTTTATGGGGTCAATCACAACCGTGAAATTATGCTCAGTTTCTTTTGAAACAAATGTTTTAAAGCCTTTGATTTGATTTTTATCATTAAACTTAATGCTCACATGAATGAAGTCAAGCATAATGTTTTCGAAGATTTGGTTCCAGGGAATATTTGAACCAATTATATCAAGGTATAGATGATTCGAACCATGCTCCAAAGCTTGAATTAACTGCTGATTCTTTTTAAAAGAGCTTGATATCTCATGATAAGAAACGATATCCCAGCCGTTGGGGTTAGCAGCCTTAAATGAGGTTTGAAAAGTGTATTTAATGTTTTTTTTGGATAGGTCAACCTTGAGATTTTCAATCTCATTGATATAACTTAAGGCATGCTGATTTTTGGATTCCTTCAGAACTTGATTTTTCCATGCATCAATATCAGGTATCTCAAAATTTTTTAGTTCAATCTTCATTTTGTTTCCTAATAATTCAAATATATGTAAATGATTTCACCTGTTCTGTTTTATTCACAATTAAGGTGATTATTTCTGATCTTAAATAAAGCTATTAATTTTTTTCAAGTCTTATTTTTTAGTACTTTTCTATCCTTATTAGAGTTATCAGTCATAAATCATATTTGAATTTGAAGCCTACCCGTGTTATATTGATTTTATGCTTTTTCGCTTTTGCTTTAAATGGGATAAGTCAAGGAATTTATTTCTCTGGCAGTCGTTCTAATTCATTGGCTAATGCAAGTGTGTGTCTTGAAGATATTTATGCCTACCATAACAACCCAGCGAATTTATGCTTTGTTGAAAATGTAAGTGTAGGGCTTTCATACGAAAATCGATTTTTATTGAAAGA
>CAJWCX010000205.1 GCA_913031405.1 uncultured Flavobacteriales bacterium
CAATATGTGTAAATTTGAATGATATGAGCATGACTGTAAAAATCATTAATAAATCGAATAACCCAAATCCAGAGTACAAGACATCAGGTTCATCGGGAATGGATGTTCGCGCTTTTATCTCATCACCTTTGGAAATTGAAAGCCTAAATCGAGCACTCGTAAAAACAGGTCTTTTTATCGAAATGGATGAATCTATCGAATGTCAAGTCAGGCCTCGAAGTGGTTTGGCTTTAAAAAAAGGCATTACGGTCTTAAATACACCAGGAACTATAGATGCTGATTATAGGGGTGAGATTGGCGTGATTCTGATGAATCAATCAAGGGAAACCGTTACCATTCAAAGTGGAGATAGAATTGCACAATTGGTGTTTGCTAAAGTTGAAAAAGTAAACCTTGAAAACGTTGCCGAAGTAAAGATGACACAGAGAGGTGACGGGGGTTTTGGAAGTACTGGAATGAAATAAAATAAGAATGAATATAATTGTACCAATGGCCGGAAGGGGAAGCCGATTAAGACCCCACACCTTGACTGTTCCAAAGCCCCTTGTTCATGTTGCAGGAAAGCCAATTGTTCATCGCCTGGTTCAGGATATTGCAGAAATGTGCGAAGAAAAGATAAACGAAATCGCTTTTATTGTAGGAGATTTTGGGAACGATGTGGAGCAGGAGTTAATGAATGTTGCTCAACAGCTGAACGCGAAAGGTTCTATTTTCTATCAAGAAGAGCCACTTGGAACAGCTCATGCAGTTTTATGTGCAGAAGAGAAACTTGAAGGACCGGTAATAGTTGCGTTTTCAGACACCCTATTCAAGGCAGAATTCAAAATATCAGATAAGCAAGAAGGGATTATATGGGTGAAACAAATTGAGGATCCGAGTGCTTTTGGTGTTGTTCAGCTAAATCAATCAGGAATCATTACAGACTTTGTTGAAAAGCCTCAAGAGTTCGTTTCGGACCTAGCTATGATAGGGATTTATTATTTTAGGTCTGGAGAAGATTTGAAACAAGAATTGAATTATTTAATTGATAATGATCAAAAAAAGGGAGGGGAGTACCAACTCCCAGATGCTTTAAGAAGACTTACAGAGAAAGGCACCTCCTTTGTTCCGGGAAAAGTTTCTGCATGGCTTGACTGTGGAAATAAGAGCGTAACAGTAGAAACAAATCACCACGTACTTAATTTTGAGAACGAAAAAGGAAAAAACCTTGTAGATAAAACGGCAAAAATCGATGATTCGATTATTATTCAACCTTGTTTTATTGGGCAAGGAGCAAAAATTAGCCGATCTGTTGTTGGCCCAAATGTTTCTGTTGGTGAAAATACGATTGTTGAGGATTCTAGAATATCGAATTCTATCGTACAGCAGAACTCCCAATTATCCAATCTAGTAATAAAAGACTCTATGATTGGCAGTTATGTAAAAGCTAAATATGCCGCAAAGGATCTAAGCCTCGGAGACTATACAGAAATGGGGGATGCGAACTAGTATATTCATTTTAGTTTTATTATTATTCGTTTCGTGCAAAACGCAATCAAACCAAAGTGTAACAGAAAAATCGAATCTATATATCCGCACTTTTCACGAAGCATTGCGCCATAAAATGTCGGGAAACTATGAGCGCGCATTGGAGCTTTTTAATAAGTGCTTGAAGGAAAATCCAAAAGATGATGCCAGTCATTTTGCAATAGCTCAAATATCATTAATTCAGGGAAATATTGAGCTGGCCAAAACACATACAATTTTGGCCTCTCAGAGAGATATAAATAACCTCTATTACCAAATTGAATTAGGTTATATGTATAGAGAAATGGGTGATTTTGAAGAAGGGGCCGCTATTTTTGAAAAGATCATTCTAGAATACCCATCAAAACCCAATTATTATTTTGAAGCAGCACTTTGCTATGAGAGGGGGGGGGAATTAAGCAAAGCAATTCAGGTTATGAATAACCTTGAAGCCTTAACAGGATCAAGCTTAGAAGCAAGACTAAAAAAACACCAGTGGTATAAAGCTGAAGGTAAATTAAAAGAAGCGGAAAAGGAACTGACCTCGTATCTAGAAAAGGACATGTGGAATCAATTTGTCATGGCCACACTCGTTGATTTTTATTTGAATACGGGACAATTAAAAAGAGGGATTGAGCAATTAAAAAAACTTGTAGAAATTGACCCTACAAATGGAAAGGGATTGCTTCTATTGGCGCAATTTGAATATGAAAACAAAGATTTAGTAAAAGCCAAACATTATTATTCAAAAGCGATTTACTCGGAAAACTTGAACTCTGAATCCGTTATTGAAGCACTTCATTTTTTTATCCATCACAAATCCCCATTAACAGGGGATATGATTGAGTCTGCTACTCAGATTTATGATAGCGATACAGTTCAACTGTTTGCAGGTGACTTATACTTACAGTCTAAAGAATATAAAAAAGCAAAAAAGTGTTTTGAAAGAGCAATTGAAATTAATCCGGGAAGTTACTCAAATTGGGAAAGGTATATGTATCTCTTGTATGACACAAAACAGTGGAAAGAGCTTTCGCTAAAAGGAGGCGCTGTGTTAAAAACATTTCCCCTTAAAACAGTTCCATATTATATGATGAGCGTTGCTTTTAATCAAACTCAGAATTATCAAGCGGCAATTGAAACAGCAAAGCAAGGTCTTTTTACCATTGTAGACGACGTTTTATTGAGGTCTGATTTACAAGGACAAGTGGCAGAATCTTATTTTGGAATGGGTCTTTTTAATGAAGCCAAAACAGAGTATTTAAAAGCCCTAGAATCAACTGAAGGAAGCCAAAATGAATACTTATCATTTAATTTTTGTTTGCGTTTATACGAACATAATATAGATTTAGACCTCTCATTAAAGCTCTTGGACCAATTAATCGAAAATAATGGAACGGACTTTGAGTACATACTTTTAAAAGGTGATGTTTTGTTTCTTAAAGAAGAATATACGAATGCCTTGGAATTATATAAAGGGATCTTGAACATTGATTCTGAAATTGAAAAAGCCCTAATCAATGAAAAAGTGGGAGATGTTTATGCTATGTTAAGCAACATAAAAGAAGCAATGATTTATTGGAGGATTGCATGGGAATTAGGAGAGCGCAGTGAAACCCTCCAAAAAAAAATAACAAATGAAGCATATTTTGAATAAAACGAGTTTTGTGGTTTTTATTGCCTGCCTACTCTTTTCATGTGCTAAGCAATGGTCCGGGGACTATAAGCTACCAAAACTCAAAGAAAAAGCATTTACTGCAAAAATGGATAGCTTACACGCCCTTACTCCTAAATATTTTTATTCAAAGATAAAAGTTTCATATACCGACGATGAAAGAAGTGTTTCTTTTAAAACTTCAGTTAATGTGTCTATCGATTCTGCCATGAGTGCCATTTTATCTTATGCTGCAATACCCATTTTTACTGCATACTTAGACACAGGACAAATCACTATAGTTAACAAAAAAGACAAGTGTTTTACGAATAAACAGATTTCGCATTATTCTGAATTATGGGGCGTTGAATTTTCATTTAAAAATATTCAAGAATTGATTTTTGGCTTGCCCATTGGCTATCTTCCTAAGGGCAAATATCACGTAATCAATGACCCTTATGTACACACTTTATCAAGTCATAAAAAAAGAGAACAGAAAAAAAGCGAAAAACGCCATAGGTCTAACATTATTTATACCTACAAACTAAATGAAAATGCAGACCAGCTTGTTTCAACTCACATCAATAGTCCAGCAGATTCTTTCAA
>CAJWCX010000206.1 GCA_913031405.1 uncultured Flavobacteriales bacterium
TAGAGAACTTTTTCTGAAAAACTATTTTACCATTTAAGTCTCGAATTTCAACTAATTCCTTTGATAAATCAGTTGATTGAACAATATTTAATATGTCAGTTGTAGGAATTGGATAAATATTAAAATTTTCTTCATCAACTTGAATATAACTTGCATCCAGGCATTCCTCGATATTTGGATTAAGTTCTAATGGCATGCCAGGTGATAAGTCTTTTCCATCAAATGCTGGGTATGTTGGAAGGTATTTGATGGCTCTAAAAATATTTCTATTCCCGGAAACAGAATCACCTTGACTTAATATACCTCCGTTTGTCAAAGGACTGTAATATTCCCAAACTATTTCCTCAGTTAAAGCCTCGATTTCAAATATTCTTCCTTCTTTCCCTTCACAGATTAATGTATTTCCGTTTTCTAGTCTCTGTGCACCAGAAATAATTGGAGAAAATAAATCAGTTAATACCGGAGCGAAATATTGCCATTCCGGACCGTCTGGACCGAAAGTTGTGTCTGATTCAATGACATAATTTCCATCGGTATTGATTAGAGGGGTTATGATGTCAATGGACGAATAGTCACCTTCAGGTCTTCCCTTTCCATTGTTATAAAACATGATTTTTCCCGCATCAGTTAATCCGTCAGCAATCCAATCCACATGATGCTGACTAAAATTTACTTGATCGGTGGAATCACCATGACCGTATGTTATTGGGTTGCCATACCGGTATAAAATATCTCCTCCTTTTCCTTGTGTACCACCGTTGTGGGATGCAGCTTCCTCTGTTGTAGTCGAATGATCAATAATAATAAACTCATTAAATGAATTTAAGCTCAATGCTATTTGATCTAAATTAGAATTGTATGCAATCGAATTGGCGTGTGCCCAGTCTGCAATTGAATCTGTAGTATAATTTAAATTGAACAACTCTGGGTGAGCCTCAACCTCACCGAAATTTTCTTTTGTGTTATCGAAATCTTGAATGAGATGGTCCCACATATGCCATTCCCATTTAAGTACGGCTCCGTTCAAACCAAAAGGCTGTAATTCTATTATTTTCTCTGGCCATAGTTTATTGTCAATTATCATTAGAGAGTCTCTTCCTGCGGCAATTGATTCCTCTTTACTTTTTAGTTCAAAGGCAATTGCTAGGACATTACCATTAGGCATGACTGCTATATCATGGTGAAGTGATTTAAGGGAATCAGAATAAAAATATTGCCATTCTAAATTGCCATCCCAGTCAATTTTTTCAATAACACCTCCTTGACCACCAACATTAAATGAACTTGTCGGAGTTCTACCAGCTCTCATTATCGATCCATCTTCAAGCATATATACACTCGTTCCTGCGGTGAATTCACTATTCCATTGATGAATAACCTGTCCACAATTATCAATTAAATAAACAGAGGTATCTCCCATAAATTCGAACAATGTATAACCGTCACTTGAAGTTGGAGCATTTATTATTGTCCCCACTGTATTTTGGGCATAAACATTGTTATACGGGACAATTAATAGAAGCAAAATAACAATTCTACAGATGAAATATGTTTTCATTCTCTTATATATTTCTTTAAATGATATGGTGTTCATTTTTACTATTATTTCAGATTAATCACGAACATTTTTTCGCAAAGCAAATATAGATTTTTTCTTCTTAATCGAGTATTTAAGCAATCAAATTTTCAATTTTCAAACTTGTTGTATTTTATAACATTAACCGCAATATTAGGCAGGTTGAAAACCAATCATTAAAAGCATAAATAGATCAGATATTTGATTTTTATGAATAGCTTAATCGATCAAAAGCATAGGTAAAATTACAGCGCAAGAATATCTTTTAACTTCCCTTTTGAAACCAAAATAGATTGAATTTAAGGTAAATCAGAACGAGGTGAATAAAAAAAGGTCTTAAGTTTAAATTAAGACCCTTTGTTACGGTAGGTTATTGTAGCGAGAGGGAGATTTGAACTCCCGACCTCCGGGTTATGAATCCGGCGCTCTAACCAACTGAGCTACCTCGCCATTCGAGGGGCAAATATAAATAGTTTTTTAATAATAGCGTACATCTTATTCTTCAAGCTTTTCAAGTTCTTCTCCTACAAATTCTGCGAGCTTACAAATGTGCGCTCCAGAGAAGTCAAATGAAATACCAGCAGCCTCGAAAACATTGGGCATTGATTGTGTATATCCAAGCGATAAGGCATTTTCATATTGACCAACTGCTTTTTTGAAATCAGATTTACTGTTTTTCCAAACGCCTATGGCTCCGAGCTGCGCAATACCATATTCTATATAGTAAAAGGGCACCTCAAACAAATGCAGCTGACGCTGCCACGAGCTTTCTAATACCTGTTCATAACCTTGCCAATCAACAAGGCCTGTTCCAAATCTATGGTTCAAGGTCATCCAATAGGCTGATCTTTCTTCGACCGTGTGATTATGGTTTTCATAGATCCAGTGTTGGAATGCATCAATTTGGGCAATCCAGGGGAGTAAAGCAAGTGTTCCTTCAACTTGTTCCCGTTTTGCTCGAATCAAATCATCCTTATTCGAATACACGTGATCCCAATAATCCATAGTCAATAACTCCATAGACATAGAGGCTAGCTCCGCTATCTCTGAGGGAAAGCTTTTGAAAGAGGTCAGCTCTAAGCCATGGGTTAAAAACGAATGTACGGCATGTCCTCCTTCATGAATCATGGTTGTGAAATCATTTTGAGATCCTACTGAATTCATAAATATAAAAGGTGCTCCCGACTCATATAAAGGGTAGTTGTATCCCCCAGGGGCCTTTCCGGGCTTAGATTCCAAATCGAAGTGCTCCATTTTCTCCATAGTTTTTAAAAAGCCAGCGAACTTTGAATCAACTTGGTCAAAAATAGCGATTGTTTGGTCTAGCATTTCTTTTCCCGTTTTGAATGGCTTTAGAGGAGCCTTACCATCTGGATTTACTGTGGTATCCCAAGGTCTAAAACGCTCTTTTTTAAGCTTTTTAAGCTTCTTTTGTTGGATTCCTTTTACCAAGGGGACAATATGTTTTTCTACAGCATTGTGAAAATCAAAACAAGATTCTGTGCCATAATCAAAGCGACCCATTTCTTTAAATTTGTAATCTCTGTAGTTCTCAAATCCAGCATTTTTCGCGAGCTCGGTTCTTTTATTAATGAGCTCTGTGTACAGCTCATCTAAAGCTGAAATATCCTGAGAGCGTCTTGATGCAATTTTATCAAAAACTTGTTTTCGAAGTGATTCGTCTTGTTCTTTGAGTAATATAGCCGCTTGTGGCATAGTTAGTGTCTTTCCATTATGCTCAATATTTTGAGCGCCACTAATGGTCCCAAATTCCTGACTCTTTTGACTTAAATAGGCTTGAATTGGAATGTTTTCTTCGCGATAGAGCTCCAATTGGCTTTTAACACCCCTAAAATAAATGGCATAAGCCTGATCTGACTCGAGCTCTTTGTGATGTGGACAATTCATTAATTTTTGATTGAGCTGATCGTCATATGGCGCAAGCTTGGGCTGAATTTCTGAAACAAAAAAATTGTAAGCATCTGAAAACTCAGTGTTCGTCGTGTCAATTGACATGCGAATGTATCTCCAGGCCATGTCCTCCTCCAATACAGCTTCTAATTCACTTTTATCTTTCAACCATTTTTTAAGATCTTCTGGTGATTCAATATTTCTATTTACAAGATTGTCCAAATAGTGCGCTATCGATTCAAAGGAATCGATAAGCAGATTGTCGTCC
>CAJWCX010000207.1 GCA_913031405.1 uncultured Flavobacteriales bacterium
ATGGATCAGGACGATTTAAATGTTTTATTTTCTTCGCCACCACCACCACCACCAACTAATTCATAATCAATTTGAAAAGTACTTTTTTATATACAGGCGTATTGATGTTGTTGTTGAATTCAATTGTGGGTTTAATTTTGAGTTCTTATGATATTTTTAATTGGGTAGTGAATGATATTGTGATTCTTCTGAATACATTTTTCTTTATTTATTTGGCTGTTTCGAATATTAAGGATGGTTTTAAATTTGGGATGAGCTTTTTATTTGTGTTCCTGGCAATTGGACAATTCATTTTGGGGCTTTTTATGGAAAGTGTTTCTAATGATAATTGGTTGTTAATTATTATGCTTGTTACCATTTTTATTCAGCTTGGTTTGGTGCTTTTCACAAAAAGTCTTTCTAGGTATTCTTGATAATGTTTTATTAATAAATCATAGTGAATGAATGTTTCAGAATGTGAAGGTTGTGGCGCTGAAAATGAGCTTTTAGTTTCCAGTTGTGTTTATTGTGGTAATTCACTTGTTGATGATAAGAATATTGAAAAGGAGTCTGATGAGTTGGAGGAATTGGTTCAGCAATGCAGTTCTTGGATTGGTAAATACGAGGGTATTGTGTCTAATATAGGGGCCTTAAACAACGCGAAGCAAATGGATTCTGTTTCAGCAACACCTATGTTTGGATCATTAATATCGAAATCCTTTGGTTCAAAGGCGATATCTTATTCTGAAATATTAAGAAAGGTACATCATTACTTGGATATATTAGAAATAAAATCTTCAAATAGCTCTATTCTTAGGGAGAAAGTAGCGCAGTTCAAAAAACGTTACGAAAGGGCTCAGCTTAAAGAGAGGGAGACCAATAAGAAAAAGGTGCGCCTCATAGTAGGATTGGTTTTGGCTTTTGTTCTATTGATTACTTTTTGTCTTATCATGGCAAGCTTAGAATGATTTTACTCACAAATCCTGCCCTTATGTTCTCCATGGTGAAAATGAGCATCTAAGTCTTCCATTTCTTTGACGAGATCCTCACTTGGTGGGATGTTCTGTAATTCTGAAAGATTAGGTTGTCCTGCATCTACCCATGCGGTATACCAAATGGATCCTACGGAAATAATGGATTGCTTCATTCTTCTTTCCACCATTCCATTCATTTTTTTGTGGTAAAGGTCACAAAATTCTTTTGAATAGACTTTAACAGTGGTATTTCCTCTGCGTTCGTAGCTGTATTTGCGATCGGAGGGGATTTCATTGGTTGTTTCTATTTCCATTGATAGCACTGAATCAAGTGCGAGGTGAGAATCCCTCACAGCATCCCATGCGAGACCTAAGATGTTTTTGACATAAGTTGCTTTACCAACCCAATAGTTGTAATGATCCGCTTTGACTTCCACAAGGCGGCTTTCCCACAATGCATGTATGCCCTTTTGATTGGTCATCTGTCCATTATAGTTTTCGGTTGTATGCAATGGTACATGTGCATCAGCGATATAGTGCCCAATATCTGCAGAGTATTTTAAAATGAGATCTATATTTTTTCGTTCAAAAGCCCGTTGTAATTTGTACTTGACTCTGAGGATGTGCCAAGGGACAATACCATAAGCCATGAGAGTATCTTCTGTAAATTTAGCCACTGCATCTTCCCATTTTCTAGGCATAATATCAAATGGATCTTCTCCTTCTTCGTTGAAATGATCGATATCGATATAGTGGCAAGGAGCTTCACCATCCATAGCGTACCTTCTTTTGTCTGGATCAACAGCATGCTCTGTGATGTACTCTACGTGTTCTTTATAGAATCCAAACATTTCACTTGGCAGTGTAAATATGGATAGTCTATTGATTTTTTTATGTCCATAAAATCCCCAATTCACTTTTTCAGGTGAAGATGAATTACCTGTTATAAAGCTCATAGATATGATTAGAAATAGCAGTTTCATTATAGCTTCACTAACTTTCCGTCTTTTAAGATAGGAATAACCTTTGTTTTATTGGGTGTAAGACAGTATTTAATATCTTCATTCAGATTTAGATTTTTCAGTCTTCTTCGATGTGAGCTTGATTTTAAATACCCCATATAATTGTCTTTAGCAGACATGTAAAGGTATTTGGCAGCAATAGACGAGTCTTCTACAGAGGTAAAGTTTCCAGTGTCAATTAAAGCTGCTGAAATAGCTCCAGCACATATTGTGTCTTCCAAATTGAATTTATCTTGCCAGCCTGAACAAAGACATAAGGTGTTTTTGTTTTGTTCGATCAGCCACGAACTCAGTACCTCTAGATTTGAAAGAGCTCCAATGACAACAGTATCTGCATCTTTTGCTACTGCAATTGATTTGGTCCCATTGGTAGTGGTCAGAACCACGTCCTTGCCTTTAAACTCTTCTTTCATATAGGAGTAGGGAGAGTTTCCAAAATCAAAGCCATCGACTATTTGTCCTTTTCGTTCAGCTCCTACTAAGTATCCTTGTTTTTTGTATTCTAATGCGTCTTCAAGGGTGGGTACAGGAATGATTGAATTGATTCCGTATTCAAAGGCAACGCATATTGCTGTTGTAGCTCTCAGTACATCAATAACAACTACAATGTCAAATTCATCTTTGAAGTAATGATATTCCCCTGGGGTATAACAAACTTCAACTCTCTTTCTTGTTTCTTCCATAATCTTGAAATAAAAATAATCATAAGCCCTTACTTATGGCGTATAAATGAATATTAAAGAATCATTAATTTATTATTTGTGCATTTTAGAACAAAAAAAAGAGGGCCGAGGCCCTCTTTCATATTTGTTGTTTTAAGATTTTTAGAATCTCCAACCAATTCTGAAGCCCATGCTTCCGCCACCGATTCCCATCTGACTTCCCGATCCAGTAGCATCAACGTCAGTAGAAGTTCCATTGATATCAATAGTTCCTCCATTATCTGTAATTGATCCAAATCCAAATCCGAGTTCAAGACCCATGTAGATGTTTTGAGCTACATAATAGTCAACACCTGCTCCGATTAAGATACCAAAGTTACTTGAAGATCCTTTGACCTCAGCATTTAAATTTGCATCATAATCAACTCCGTCTGAATTAGTCCAAGTTTCAGTATCTGAGTTACCTCCGATTTGAAATCCTGCGCCAAAATAGGGAGATAACTTATCGGTTCCTTTTAAGTGGTATTCCGCTCCA
The DNA here is from genome assembly GCA_913031405.1 of uncultured Flavobacteriales bacterium. Lineage (GTDB taxonomy): Bacteria > Bacteroidota > Bacteroidia > Flavobacteriales_D > Crocinitomicaceae > UBA952. The sequence continues at coordinate 3,173 of CAJWCX010000207.1, forward strand.
AGACCTACAGCCCATTGCATACTCGAAATATCTACAGTACCAGAACCATCACCGCCAAGCTCATATACATTTGTAGATGAACTTGTTGAACCTAGCGTTACCTCAGCACGTGCAGCGATATTATCGTTTACAAAGTAACGCATTCTAAGATTCGGTGCATTCCACTCAAATCCGTCTTCACCACTATAATTAATCATACCTTCAAGAGAAAAATTAGCATCGTCACTTGATGGTTTTTGAGCCAATAGACTACCAGTAGTCAATACAACTCCACATAAAAGAATTAACTTTTTCATAATATATAATTTAAAAATTCTATCTAATTTACTCCTGAGTTGGTTATGTTAAACGGATGAATTTTTGAGTTATGAAAAGCAAAATGTGAATAACCTTAATTAAAGTATTACTTTATATAGATTGTTTAATCTCATGTTTTATACGTTCTGCAAGTAGATTTGCAGATTCTATACTTCTACTTTCCGAATAAATTCGGATAATGGGTTCTGTATTGCTTTTTCTTAAGTGAACCCATTCTTTATCAATATAGATCTTAACACCGTCGGTTGTGTCTACTTCTTC
>CAJWCX010000208.1 GCA_913031405.1 uncultured Flavobacteriales bacterium
ATGTCGAATACCTCAATCCTTTTGTGTTTTATCGACCACAGGAATATTCAATGGGTTCATCAGACAATGTGATTATTGGGGCATCGCTCAATGCAAAAATTAAAAATACGACAGTGTACTCGCAAGTTGTGCTAGATGAATTTTTACTCTCAGAAATACGGTCAAGAAGCGGGTGGTGGGCCAATAAGTTTGGTGCTCAGCTTGGTGTAATGGGAAGACTATCCGACAAAATTTCTTATCGCGTTGAGGGAAACCTGGTTCGTCCCTATACTTTTTCTCATTTGACTCCTCTTCAGGTCTATGGCCATAGAGGGTCCGTACTCGCCCATCCATACGGTAGTAATTTTGCAGAAATTCTAACAGAATTGAACTGGTCCAAAAATATAAACCCAAAGTTAAAGCTTCGGTTTTTTGCTTCGTTCGGTGTAAGAGGAACAAATGTAGACAGCTTAAATTACGGTTCAGACATTTATGAAAGCTACATCAATCGACCCAATGATTTTGGAAATTACATAGGTCAAGGCATAAAGCAAACCTTTTTTATCACAAACACAAGAGCATCATATCCAATATTAAATAAAGGCCAAATACACGCCTTCGCCGAGATTCAAACACAATACATCAAAATGGATGGATTTCAAAAATTAAGCTTCTTACCGATGATTGGAATTCGGTCGTATTTATGGAATGATTACAGAAACTATTAGGGTTCAAATGAAAAAGAGAAGAAAACGAAGACGATTGAAACCGATAGTCAAATTATGGCTTCTTATCATCGGTTTATCTGTTTTTATTTATGCCTTTTGGACTGAGCCAGAGTTTATAAAAAAAGTGATCAAAAAAGAACAGGTTCTCGTTCCTTTTGAAATTTCAGGAACATATAGCTCGAAGCTGAATGATAAGATGTCTAGCTACATTGACTACGTAGAAAAATCTGGCGTACCTCCCTGCCGGTCAGAAAAAGAGCTTAAGAAAAACCCATTGCTCAAACCGGTAAATGCAGGAAAAAATTATTCAATTGATCATTTGACTCACAGTCATGCTTATTTAAGCTCCAAAGGAAAATCCTTGTTGGATAGAATTGATGCTGATTTTGGTGCCAAAATAAAAGGAACTGATCTTCAAGGTTCCCATTTCATTGTTTCCTCTCTCACCCGAACCAAAAAAAACGTGCGAGAACTTAAAAAAGTCAATGTGAATGCAAGTGACCGAAGTGCACACATGTATGGCGGATGCTTTGACATCACTTATGCACGCTTTAAAAACAAAAGGAAGAAGCTTGATTCCAACGATATTTATAAGCTCAAAGAAACGATTGCTGAAATTATTTATCAACTTATGAAGGAAAAAAAATGCTGGGCCACAAAAGAAAAAAGAGAACCCTGCTTTCATGTTGTGAGTCGTTAAAACCATTTTATAAATTATAACCGTCTTTAAATAGTTAGTAGCTAATTCGTATCTTAAAAAAAAATCGCTATATGCTTAAGTCTGTTTTGTTATCACTCCTTTTATTTTGTAGTCTCTCAAATGTTTTGACTCAATCTATTCGGGTAGGACCTTATTTGCAAGATGCCGATCCCTTTTCTATCACTGTGATGTGGGAGACCAACACCATTGATGAGAGCATCATTGAATGGGGGCCAACAGCCGGTTTAGGAAACATCGCAGTCGGAACTTTTGAAATGAGTATTGTTCTTTCGTGTGTGCATTCTGTAGATATTGTAGGCTTAACTCCGGAAACACGATACTATTACAGGGTCAATTCCGGAGATGTCATTAGCGATGTTTTTGATTTTAAAACACCACCGCTTCCAGGAAGTGAAAACGACTTTAACATCGTTTCCATGAGCGACATGCAACAAGATGGAAGTCATCCCAATGTCTTTAGTACGATTGTAAACGAGGAGCTTATTCCGTTTGTAGAAGAACGATATGGAAACGATTTGGCCTCTGATTTGGCTTATGTATTTATACCTGGTGATCTTGTAACAGTTGGGGGTTATTATCCTTCTTGGAAAGAAACTTTTTTCGATCCCGCACAAGCTCTTTTTCAACATGTACCCGTATACCCTGTTGCTGGAAATCACGAACAAAATTCGGCCAACTATTTTCGGTATTTCAGTTTACCTGAAAACGGAACAAATGAAAGCGATTATCTCGAACATTGGTATTATAAAGACTATTCAAACGTCCGGCTTATTGGTCTCGAATCAAATAGCGGATACCGCATTCAAGAACAGCTCGATTGGTTAGAGGGGATTCTTGATGATGCTGCATCAAATGAAAACATCGACTTTGTTTATGCTCAACTGCATCACCCCCATCATTCAGAATTGTGGGTCGCCGGAAATACCGATTACACCGGCCAAGTTATAGAAATATTGGAATCATTTTCAACAGCTTCAGGTAAGCCAAGTGTTCATTTTTTTGGTCACACCCATGGATACTCAAGGGGCCAGAGTCGAGACCATGATCACCTAATGGTAAACGTTGCTTCTGCAGGTGGAGCAATTGACAATTGGGGGGAATACGAACAGCTTGACTATAAAGAATACTCAAGAAGTGATGATGACTATGGTTTTGTTTTGGTCGAAGTTCAAGCGGGAAATGACCCTCAGTTTTTGTTAACACGGGTCAGTCATGGAAGCTATGAAAACGGCATCGTTCATAATGAAATTAGAGACACAATACGTATTAGAAAAAACAATATGAGCCCTGAAACTCCCACGGGTATTTTTCCAAATGATGGGGCTGAATTGAGCCCTGAATGTATTCTTTTCTTAGGATCAAATTATTCAGATCCCGATGGGCAGCTTCAAGGGGCGACACACTGGCAAATTTCTACAAGCGGTGATTTTAGTTCCTTGGTCTATGATGATTGGTTTCAACACGAAAACTGGTACTATGATGTTGATCTTGAAGCTGGAAATTTAATGAACGAAAGAGAAATTGCAACATTAGATGAGAACACCAATTATTATTGGAGATTGCGTTATCGGGATCGCCAATTGGCGTGGAGTGATTGGTCTGAGCCCATAGGTTTTTCTACAATTTCTAGCTCGTATACAAACAATCTTTTAATGAATCCTGGAGCTGAAAACGGAGTCTCCAATTGGACTCAAACAGAAGGGTCTTTCGAGTCCATCGCTAGTGGAGAATGCGCGGGAAATAATGCCCATTCCGGATCAAGGCTTTTTGCCGTGGGTGGAGTTTGTAATCCAAATGCTTATGGAGAGGGTTATCAAGACATTGATGTTTCGTTATATGTTGATTTGATTGATTCTGACTCTGCCGTGGTGTTTTTTGGAGGGTATTTAAGCGACTACTCCGGATCTGATATTCCTGCATTTAAACTTGTGTTTTTTGACCTCAATAACGAAGTTGTCGGGACAACCGGTAGTTATGAAAACAACAGTTCAGAATGGACCTACGTGTACGACAACATATCGATTCCTCCTGGAACAAGATCCATTCGAATGGTGCTCACTGGAACAAGAAATGCTGGAACCGACAACGACAGCTACTTTGATGATTTATTTGTCAAAATAAAGTCTTTGGGTGAAGACTGCGAACAGTTAGTTCTAGGGACAGGTTCGCAAGAAAAAGCCGGGTCTTTTGTCATCTACCCCAACCCGGTGAATGACAGCTTTTTTATTCATTCCAATTCAAACCTTATAGGTAATTCTTTTTCGGTTTACACACAAGAGGGGGTTCTCTTTAAAAAAGGTCATCTTGA
>CAJWCX010000209.1 GCA_913031405.1 uncultured Flavobacteriales bacterium
TGTGTAATTACAATTCCTTTGAGGGATTGGCAGCTATCTGAGCCGATTCCTTTATTGATATTTGTTTAACCCAAAAAACTAGAGGTTATGACATATTCAGTTCTATTAGCATTATCGATTTTTATCAATCCAATGACAAATAACGAAGTTCATAAAGTTATCGAACCAACTGAGGCAGTAGATTCGAAAAGCCTTACCATCCACTGGAATGAGCAAAGCATCGATGAATTGGAGCTCAGATCTGAATACGATATACTCATTCCATCAATCATGACTGAAGGGGCGACTCAAATTCACCTTAACAATTTAACAGATGGCAATTACTTTTTGGTTTTAAAATCGAAAGGAAATGTCAGGGCAATTAAAGAATTCAAAGTTGAAAATATGGAACTTCTTGCTATGCAGAATATTAACACCAAATAAGTCGAGTAAGAATATCTAGAATTATAAAAAACCAAATCACAGACAATTCTTTTGAAATCAAATGATAGCACTCGTTGATATATCCAAAAATATTGTTTAACAATTCTGATTTAAAAGGAGTAAATTCATACCTTTGTACATCAGTTATTATACGGATTTGATGGATGAATTATCATATATCGGCAACGCCGATCCTAGTGCAATAGACTATTTATATAAAGAATTTAAGAAAGACCCAGAAAGTGTAGATCTGGGCTGGAAAAAGTTTTTTGAAGGTTTTGAGTTTGCCTATGCCAACTATGAGGAATCTGGAGATGTCCCCGAAAACTTCCAAAAGGAATTTAAAGTCATTAACCTAATTAATGGTTATAGATCGCGTGGTCACCTATTTACCAAAACAAATCCGGTAAGAGAAAGAAGACAATATTTTCCCGATTTAAATATCGAAAATTTCGGTTTATCCGAAGATGATTTAAGCACTGTTTTTCAGGCTGGAGAACAAGTAAATATTGGCCCAGCGTCATTGCAAGAAATTATTGATCACCTTGAACTGACTTACTGCCAGTCGATTGGGATTGAATTTATGTACATGCGTCGACCAGATCGTGTGGAATGGTTCAGAAATAAAATAGAGATTAAAAACCGACCTGTTTTTAACCAAGATAGAAAACGAAAACTCTACGAGATTCTGGTGAAAGCACACGGATTTGAATCTTTTTTGGGTAAAAAATTTGTAGGGCAAAAAAGATTTTCCATTGAAGGAGGAGAGTCACTTATTCCCGCGTTGGATGCTCTAGTCAATAAAGGTTCTGATTTAGGTGTAGAAGATTTCGTCATGGGTATGGCTCATCGAGGAAGACTAAACACTCTCACCAATATTTTCAAAAAGCGTCCAAAAGACATCTTCTCAGAATTTGAAGGAAAAGAATTTGAATTTGAAACTACTTTTGATGGTGATGTTAAGTATCATCAAGGGTTTACGTCAACAGTTGAGTTGGATAACGGGAAAAAAGTGGGAATGACACTCTCTCCCAATCCTTCACATCTTGAAGCAGTAAATGCAGTTGTTGAGGGGATTGCAAGAGCTAAAATTGACCATGAGCTTCAGGGTGAAGAAAAGATTTGCCCGGTTTTGATTCATGGAGATGCTGCAATAGCAGGACAAGGAATCGCATATGAAACTGTTCAGATGGCTCTATTAGACGGATACCGAACAGGAGGAACCATTCACATCGTCGTCAACAATCAGGTTGGTTTTACGACAAACTATTTAGATGGGAGATCATCAACCTATTGTACTGATGTGGCAAAAACGACATTATCACCTGTTTTTCACGTGAATGGAGATGATATCGAAGCGGTAGTGACTGCTGTTGAAATCGCAATGGAGTATAGACAAACTTTCCATCGTGATATTTTTATTGACCTTCTTTGCTATAGAAAATATGGACACAATGAAGGAGACGAGCCTAAATTCACACAGCCTAAACTTTACAATCTTATTTCGAAGCACCCGAATCCAAAAGAAATCTATTTTGGAGACTTGTTAAGTTCTGGCCAGATTTCTAAGGAAAATGCTTCTGAAATCGAAAACACTTATACACAATTTTTAGAGGAAGAATTTAACCTTTCGAGAAAATCTGATAAAGCCCTTGTACACGAATTTTTAAGTGAAACCTGGAAGGAGTATCGATATGGATTACCATCTGACTTTAACGAATCCCCAGAAACAGGCGTTGATATTAAATTATTGGAGTCATTAGGAGAAAAACTATCAACCCTTCCTGAAGGCAACAAGTACTTTAGAAAAATTGGGAAAATTTTTAGAGACCGACTTAATGCATTTAAAAACAATAGTTTAGATTGGGGATCTGCTGAAATGCTTGCATATGCATCGTTACTTGTGGAAGGTCATGCTGTAAGAATTTCGGGACAAGATGTTGAAAGAGGAACTTTTTCTCACCGTCATGCTGTGGTTATCACAGAGGATAATGAAGAACAAATTGAAACCCTTAACTTATTGAATAAGGATCAAGCAGCATTCACCATTTATAATTCACTACTAAGTGAATACGGTGTTCTAGGTTTTGAGTATGGATATTCCCTGGCAACTCCCAATGAGCTTACCATATGGGAAGCTCAATTCGGTGATTTTTTTAATGGTGCTCAGATTGTTGTTGATCAATTCATCTCGGCTGGAGAGGACAAATGGGCAACGCCTACAGGACTTGTTCTTCTGCTGCCTCATGGATACGAAGGTCAGGGAGCTGAGCATTCTAGTGGTAGAATGGAGAGATTTCTACAGCAATGTGCAGATTACAATATGCAGGTCGTAAATGCCTCTACCCCGGCCAATTACTTTCACCTCTTGAGACGTCAAGTTAAAAGGGATTTTAGGAAACCTCTAGTAGTATTTACACCCAAGGTTTTATTAAGACACCCACTGGCCATTTCTCGAATTGAAGAAATGTCAAGTGGATCGTTTTCTGAAATTATCGACGATCCTGATGCGCAAGCTAAACATATAGATACTGTAGTCATGTGTTCAGGTAAAATCTATTATGAAATGAAAGAAAAAGCCAAAGAACTGGACGTTGACAATATGGCTTTTATTCGAGTGGAACAGCTCTATCCATGGCCTAAAAATAAGGTGCAAGAAATTCTGAATAAGTACAATGCAAAGAACATGATTTGGGCTCAAGAAGAACCTGCAAATATGGGGGCTTGGACTCATGTTGCCATGCAACTTCGGGGAGAAAACATCATTGACATATGTAGGCCCGCAAGTGCAGCATCTGCAGAGGGATCAAAAGAATTACATGAAAAAAGATTGGAAATTCTTTTCAATAAAATATTTTCTTACGCCAAGAAAAAGGTAAAAAATTAAAGTTATGGGTTTATTACAAATGAAGGTTCCTAGTCCAGGAGAATCAATTTCAGAAGTTGAAATTGCAGCATGGCTTGTTAGCGAAGGAGATTATGTCGTAAAGGACCAAGCTATTGCAGAAGTAGATTCAGACAAGGCAACACTTGAGTTACCTGCAGAAGAAAGTGGTATTATTTCTTTTAAAGCAGAGGAAGGAGACGTTGTTCAGGTTGGACAAGTTGTATGTACTATTGACACAAGTGCCGAAAAGCCAGAGGGCGTTCCTGAAGTATCAGAAAATGTAAAATCTGAAACCTCTGTATCCTCAAATAAGTCATCCACATCACCTATTGAAAATAAAAAAACATATGCCACAGGACACCCTTCACCGGCAGCATCTAAAATTATGACCGAAAAAGGATTTGACGTTGAAGACATA
>CAJWCX010000210.1 GCA_913031405.1 uncultured Flavobacteriales bacterium
ATCAAAGTTACAAAATCTAATCGTTGGGGTCAATTCCTTTCAGTTTGCATTCCTTGATATATTGTTGTTTGGTTTTTCCCTTCAACAACTCCCCTTTCCTGTAAAGACTTGTAGCAGTCAACTCAGAATTTGATTTGTATCTATATACCCAACCGTGCTTAAGGCCATTTTTGTATTGACAAGACTGAATGGGCATTCCGTTGACATGAAATGTTGTCCATATTCCTACTTCCTTGTCATTTTCGTAAGCTCCTCTTTTTTTTAGAGTCCCCGACGAAAAGTACTCTAAATAAGGTCCTGATTTTAAACTATCTGAATACACTGTCTCGGATAAAACTTTGAGCTCACCCCTCTCAATCTGGTTCTGAATGTAAAACATGACCTTTTTACCATTCAATTTACCATCTCTATATTTTTCCATAGAGACCCTATAACCCTGAGGGTTATAATTGATCCATAGAGAATCTCTTCTTTGATCCAAATACATACCTTCCGACATCACTTGCCTGTTTCTAAAATAAAAAGTAACAAAAGAACGTCTTTCATTTAAATGTTCAATGATAGCTCGAACCTCACCACTAGGATAATAATACCAAAACTCCCCAACAGGAAGATCATTAACAAAATGACCTTCGTACTGAAGAATTGACTGCGTAGCATCCCAGTATTTCTTCCAAGGTCCCTGTTTACGACCTTCTTCATCTGTGACATTGATTTGTCCTATGGTACAGTTTGCAATCAAAATAAAAACGGTAAATAAAAATCTCATTACAGCAACTGATTAAGTTCTAATAAGGAGTCTACCACTAGATCTGGTTCTGATGATGTAATCTCTTCGGAACGAATCAATACTGTCTTCATTCCAAGATTCTTGCCAAAATGGATATCAGAATCCGTATCACCCACCATAATAGACTTGGTAAAGTCAATATCTCTAAATGTATCTTGAGCCATATATCCCATGGTTTTTGAAGGTTTACGTTTGAAAGGTTCTGCCCCCTTTAATTCTGTGGCAACAAGAATTAGATCAATATGAGCACTATATTGATTCAATTGCTTCATCATATATGCATGAATATTTTCTAAATTCTCCATTCGAATTAGGCCCTTACCCACACATTGCTGGTTGGTGACAACAATGACATATTTAAACTTTGAAAAAAGAGATTTGGATACCTCAACTACACCATCTTTGAAGATAAAATCCTCTTTATTCAAGACATACCCATCAAATATTCTCTCATTAATGACACCATCCCTGTCTATAAAAAGCGTCCAGGATGAATCTACATTCCAATTGAGTTTCATCTCAAATTTCTTTCTCTATTAAATATACATTTCTGTGGGTAGAACTTCTGCCAATCAATTCAGCAATAAAGCCAGTCATGAAAAACTGAACACCTACAATCATAGAAACTAAGGCAATATAAAATTCAGTTCGATCTGCCAATAGTCTTGCGCTTTTGTGAATGAATAGTTTATCTATTCCCAAATATAAAGTGAGTGAAAAACCAATTATAAACATAAGAGTTCCTAATGCTCCAAAAAAATGCATTGGTTTCTTACCAAATTTACCCATGAAAGCTACAGTAATTAAATCCAAAGGTCCATTTAAAAATCGATTTAAACCAAACTTGGTCACGCCATACTTGCGTGCTTGATGTTTAACCTCTTTTTCACCTATATTGACGAAACCAGCGTATTTGGCTAAGGCAGGCACATAACGATGCATATCTCCATAAAGTTCTATACTTTTAACCACTGTGTTTTTGTACGCCTTCAGACCACAATTAAAATCGTGTAAATAAATACCGGTAATTCTTCGCGCTGCCCAGTTATATAACTTTGTAGGTATCGTTTTGGACAAAGGATCATGTCGTTTCTTCTTCCATCCTGAAACTAAATCAAAATCGATTTCAGTAATCATTTTATAAAGCTCAGGAATCTCCTCAGGTGAATCTTGTAGGTCAGCATCCATAGTGACAACTACATCCCCTTCACACAGCTCAAAACCTTTTTGAAGTGCTGCAGACTTTCCATAATTTCTTTGAAATTTCAAGCCTCGCACCTCTAAATGCTCCTGCTTTAGGTTTTCAATTACAGACCAAGACTTATCCTTGCTACCATCATCAACAAAAATGACCTCGTAAGAATAATGATCAGATAACACTTTCTTGATCCAAGCAAAGAGCTCTGGTAACGATTCTTCTTCGTTGAAAAGGGGAATTACAATAGATAATTGCTTTGACATAAGAGCTCAAATTTAAGAAAAACCTTAAAAGAAAATTGAAAGGAAAGCTATTGTTTAATTATTTTTTTCTGCACCCCATCGATGATTACAAAATAGAATCCAGTCGACAAATCGTTCAAATCGATAGAATGCTCACTGCTTTGAATAATTCCTTTTTTCAATACAATCCCATTGGCACAAATAATCTTATAATCTGAATCAACTTCGGCACCTTCTATTAAGACAGTCCCAATAGTAGGGTTGGGATAAACACCAAAAGGACCCATAGAAAAGTCATCAAAACCTAATCCATCCTCTACTCTAAAAAAATCAAAAGCAGCCTCAGTAATATTTATGTTTGGTTCAAGATCTGATACAGAAACTGAGAACGTCATTGAATTCGTAATATCTATATTGGTGACTTCCGATAAGTTGATACCAATCGACTCAAATGACATGGATTCTGTTTGCGGGGGCAAAACTTGAAAAATAATATCTTGTTCCAATCCATTACTTAATATAAATTTAAGAGTGTCATCAATATTTTCTGGTCCGTGGTTGCAAAAAAAGGAAAAATCCCAAATTATTCCTGGGTTGGTGTACGAACTCAAATTCATAACTGGTGAAGTCAAAATGGTAACCCCGTTGTCTACATCATCAAAGTCAGAATCCATAATATCACTATTCCCTGTTATATAAGCCATGTCACCACAGTCTTCAAAAGAATCATTTCCCATTACGGTATTGGTTGTAGGGTTTGGTATACCCCTAACCCATTCCCCAGTTTCTGCATCTCCACTTATTGTCCATCCAAAATCGAAGGTGAAATCATCATAATATCCGGTATTCAATGTAACCATTAAAGCAGAAGTAGATGCTTCTAAGAATAAATCTGTACAATATGTAACATATCCCCATTTACCTACAATCACATCATGATCCTCCTCATAATACATCGAAAATACTTCTTCTCCAATACCATTAGTTTCTCCCTCATAAGTAATTAAGGGGTGAACCAATTGTATGTTTGCATTGGGAATCATATTTCCGTTTGCATCTTGAACAATTACCGTAAGAGTAAAAGGTTCAATAGGATCTAATTGAACATCCTGTACAGTAATATTTCCTTGAGAAATTGATGTTGAAATAGTTTGAGGCTCATAACCTACTTTGGAATAGGTAACATCATAAGTTCCCCCGGAAGACATTCCAGTTGCATAAAAGCCAATATTGTTAGAAAGTTCCTCTTGAGGGTTACCTGAGATGTTAACATCCACATTCAATATAGGAAGCCCTGTAGCCTGGTTGGTTACAGTCCCCTCAAGGTAGGCAGCTCTTTCATAATTGGGCTGGAGTACAAATAAGCCTTCTGTTCGATCCGAGGCCAATACCATTCCTGACGGTAGATAAGGATATACACCCCAGGAACCGTCCGTAGTAGGTGTTTGTCCCGGATACGTATCATAAGCAGCAATCTCGATTAAATTGTGTGGGCGG
>CAJWCX010000211.1 GCA_913031405.1 uncultured Flavobacteriales bacterium
TATTTTATATATATGCTGTTGCGGCAGTTACTTTTTTTGGAGAAAATGACCCTGTACATTTCAAAGACCTTCAAACTGCCATGCTTTCTCTATTCAGAGTAGTCACACTTGAGGATTGGACAGATATCATGTATATCAATATGCACGGCTGTGCCAATTATGGTTATGATGGAATTATGGAGAAATGTACCAACTCAAATGCTTACCCCCTTGGTGCGGCTATGTTTTTTGTATCTTTTGTTTTATTGGGGACAATGATTGTTTTGAATTTATTTATTGGTGTGATTATGACCGGAATGGATGAGGCGAAGAGATCAATGGAGGGAAATGATTTGGAGGATAAAAAAGGGATTGAAAATGGAGAACAGCTGCAAAGCTTGCAAAAGGAAATCAAAACCTTACAGCAGATGATTTCAAATCTTAAAGAGAATGAGAAAGACTAGTTACGGGTTTGGGACCAACTCCTATTAAACAGTAAAGCGAGTTAAATTCTGTGAAGAATTTTAACTCGCTTTCATTTTCGTCGCGAACAACTATTCATGCCAAACTACTGTTATTGTGACTTCCACTTTAATGTCATTCCGAAGAATTTCCATTACCGTTTCTCGACTTCCATTTCGAATCGCTTTTCATGCCCCAAGGCAATCCGACTTTTCAAAATTTAAACATTACTCCTCAAATCAATTCCGACAATCAACTTGATTCGCTGTGTTTTGACTTAAAGAGTTCTTTGCCTTAACAAAATACTCTCCTTAGAACAGTTTCTCTTTAAAAGTAGCTTTCGCTATTCTTAACTGACTCGTATTCAGTCTGAGGAGAACCTTCTCAGAAATGCGCTTCAGTCGTTGAGCTCATTTCCCTTTTGAATACTTTTCTGATCAACTGTCCGGGAAACCTTCACCCGCTGGTGAGTCTTTTATCCCTCATTTGGTTATCCAAAGTAAGGTGTTCTTTTTGCTAAATACAAGAAATTAAATTTGAAGTTATTAAGAATCAATGACCTAGTTATTAAGGCCTTATTCACATGGTTTATGAACAATTGTTGAAAACCTTAAATAAATTCCGATTATATTTGAAAGGACGAATGTATTGATTTCATTCGTAAGAAAGTTCTAAATTATGAAGCAACTATTACTTTTTCTTGTTCTTTTTTCAGCAATATTCGCCTACGGCCAATGTACCATTGACAATAGCTATACCCAACCCGGAATTTATCCAGACCCGTTGCCTGATGGTTATGCCGGACAACCCTATGATGAAGACATCACTTTTGTCATGCCTCTTGACACATCGGGTGCTACAATCAACAATTTTGAAATTGTAAGTATCGCTCTGCCTGTTGGATTAAACTGGGAATGCAGTAATGCTGCAAACGGTTGTAATTACAATCCACAAAATGATCCCTATGGATGTATTCAAGTGACAGGCATTCCATTGGTGGCTGGCGTTTACGATGTAGAGGTCAGTATTTTAGTAGATGTAACAGCGTCAGGTCAGAACATCGATAATATTGCGATTCCTTTTTTCATCACACTAACGATTCAAACACCGGAGGTGGGCAATTCTGGATTCTCACCGAGTCCGGGATTTGGTTGTGTTCCATTAGAGGTGGAATTTACCAACAACAATCCAGGATTATTGCATTACCAGTGGGATTTTGGAAACGGCCAAACCACTAATGATGAAAATCCATCGGTTCAAACCTATACCGAACCAGGAGTATATCCAGTACAATACGCTGGTTACAATAATACAGATACTATTGATACCTATACACTTACTGAAGTCACGATACTCAATGTAGGTAATAATTGGTTGGGAGAACCCTGGGGATGGGAACTGCTCAACGGAAATGCACCTGATCCTTATTTCAAATTGATGGAGAATGGAAGCTTGTTGTATCAATCCTCATATGAATACAACAATTCTGGTCCAATTACTTGGCCTGTAAATATCAGCTTAAATCCCGCAAATGAATACAAGATTAAGGTTATGGATGCCGATGAGATGGCTGCTCAAACAAATGCTGCTGAGATTACTTACGGGGCAGATGACAACTGTGGAGCACATATTATTAACCTCAATGGTTGCGGAAACTGTGACGCTGGAGATTATTCCGATGTGGCCTATTCGATTACCTATGAGCAAATCTATCCGGTTCCTTCGGTACAAAGTCTCGATACCATTTTTGTTGAAAACCCTCCTGGTATTCCAAATGTGGTCTATGACTCTTTGAATTATCAGGTTTACACCGATTCCTCTCAGTATACGCTTCAATGGACTTTGGATACTGCTTTTTGGACGGGACATACCAATGCCATTGAGCCTATCACACAGTCGGGAAATTATTCTGTAACGGCCTACAATTCTTTGGGGTGTAGTACCACCTCTGATACCATTTTTGCGGTCTATTGCGATAGCTCATATGCTTTTGATGTATCGATTAGTGCAATTGATGTCCTATATGTTTCTGATGTTCCGTTCGGCTACAACGTCAGTTGGATTTTAGATGGAAATCCAATTCCTGGTTCAGATGATGTCGAATATACACCGACCCAAAACGGCGACTACGTGGCTGTTATCTCAGATGAGTTTGGTTGTCAGTATTTCACACCTCCTTACAATTACTACAATGATGCCAGTATCCTCGAGCATCAAAAGGAGTGGTGGTGTTACCCCAATCCGGCTCAAGAACAATTTGTGGTCATGTGGCCTCAAAGCTTGGGACTTACGAGTCTTCAGCTACACAACACTGAAGGCAAGCTGATGCAAGCGATAGAAGTGATGAGCTCTCCTCAATTGATTGATGTGAGCACCTTATCCAACGGTTTATACATTCTTTCTGGAAAAGGGGAGAAGGGAACGCTTAAAAAGCAAGTATTGGTGAGAAATTGATCACATAAAGTCAATCACAATTCTTATTGATATCGGCAATGATTTCCTCTTCTGAGAGGTAGTATTTCTTATTCTTTTTCCGGTATTTTTTGGAGACCTTTTTGCTTTTGTGAAAAAAATGAGCGCCGTCGAGAAGTTGTACGCCTAAACCTCTCTTGATCGTTTCACGATCCGCTTGTCGCTCCGTTCTCCTCATTTCTCGTTTGTCAAAAACATAGGCGGTCACAAAGCTGAGAAGATCTCTATTTTTCATGGAAGAATAATCTATAAGGTGTGCCAATTCGTGACCCAACCACCCTACCAATGCATTGAAGCTAAGCTCTCTGTAGTCGATTCCAGTGGGTTCCGGGTTGTCGTTTACAAAGATGTGATAGCCTCTTTTTACCCTTCGTTTAAATAAAAAGGAGGCATCAGGTTGCGCCTGCATAGTACTTGGAATCGATTTGAGCCGCAAAGTGATTTTTTTTTGGTGCAGCTCTGGGTAATGAGATAGAGCTAAATAAAAGGCTGTTTTTAGTCTTATGTCATTGGTTTTGAGCTCTTTTTTATTTCCCATTCTTTGCATAAAATGAGATAGTGAATCTGCATAATCTGTATAATGAAAGTGTGCAGTATCACAATTAATATGATCCATCGAATGCTCCTTTTGAGCACATACCTTGTTTATAGAAAGAAAGAGAAATGGTAATAAGAATGGTAAAGACAAACATCGCATTAGTTCTAAGATACTAAAAGGATCTTTTTTTATTACTCTTTTGAGTAAAAAAAACACCCCGAAGGGTGTTTATGAACAACATATTCACTTTTGGTTTTAAGCTATTAAAAT
>CAJWCX010000212.1 GCA_913031405.1 uncultured Flavobacteriales bacterium
TTAATGTATCTTTTTTTTTTATCTCATCATCCTGGCAAGCGACGAATGAACAAATAATTATTACGGCAAATATTATTCGCGAATACAAACTTCTCATAGTTCGATAAAATCATTTGTTTTAATCATCAATGGGTACTTATGAATTTTTTCTTGATCCATTGCTCTTGAACAAGGCAGTGTAAAAAGTAAATATCATTAGATAGTTGAGATGTTTCAATTTGGCACTTATTGTTTAAGGGTGTCGTTTGGATCATAACTCGTCCTGTCAAATCGCTAATCTTAACTTCCTCAATCAATTCATTCGATTCTATAAAAAGATGCCCATTTGAGGGATTGGGAAATGTATTTAAATAGATTTTTTGTTCTGGAATTTGTACCTGATTACTGTTGTAAATCTCCATTTTTTTCCAATAAACTGTATCTAAATTCATTACTCCCCATGGAGCGCGAAGTCCAAAACGAGCTACAGGACCTTCAAAAACGTCATTGTTATCAGGAGTAGATTCTAAATCAATGGTGTAGGTGACGTATTCTGTCATTCCTGTGTCTACGGCGAATTTCCATGAACATATTTTATCGTTACTTCCTGGAGGATATGCAAATAGAATGGCATTGGGATTTGGGTTTTGTCCTGAGATATTAGGATTTTTGAGCGTGATTTCTACTCGATTGTAGGTGGTAGCATCAATACCTAAATCTACTTGCTGGTTACCACTTCTCATAATAGGAGTTTCATTAAAGGCTCTCATAGCCATAGATTCGGGCTGGGCAAAAAGCTGACAACCATTATTGGATTCTGAGGCGGAGACCCAACCTTCTTTTGAGTTTTGCCAATTATATTCAATTTGCTCATGAGAATAGAATACCAAAAAGATAAAGCATATGAGAGCACAAAATGTATAACTGTTGTCAAATATTGTTTTTATCATAACGCTGTTTTTTGAATGGGTTTGTTGATGTGGTATTGCACAAGACGGTCTACAGGTTGTTTGATGATTAAACCAACGTCAATTCCCAGTTCTTGGGCAGCATGTTCCAATTGATTTTTGAATATAGAGCTCATTGAACCTATGAAATGAACTTTCATTTCTTGGTAGTTCTCGTAACAACAAACATGGTTCTCCATAAAATGTTTCATTCCTTTTTTGATCATATCGTCCACGTAGCTATTTTCGATATGTTTTGAAATAAATCTCATGAAAGATGCGAGATATACATTTGCATGAGGTTTCATATATGTAGAGTCAAAAATATCTGCTTTGGTCAGATTAAATTCATTGACGAAATCATCGTTAATTTCCTTAGGGAGTTTGCCGTACAAGAAATCCGTTAAAAGTTTCTTACCATAATACGAGCCTGCACCCTCGTCTCCTAGGATATAACCTAAAGCAGGAACAGCCTCTACAAGGTTTTCACCATCAAACATACACGAGTTAGAACCTGTGCCAAGAATACAGGATATGGCAGGGACTCCTTCATAGGTAGCAAAGGCGCAGGCCACAAGGTCGTGATCGACACTAATAATGGCATTGCAAAAGACTTTTCTTAATGCCTTTTCTACAACACTATTGAGCTCTTTACTTGAGCATCCTGCTCCGTAAAAAAAAACTTCTTTAACGTCTTTTGAGATCCTTTTAATTTCTCGATTTTGATTGATTGAATTGAAAATAATGGTTTCATTGTGGAAGAATGGGTTATAACCCATGGTTTTGTATCTGTTGGTTTCGATTCCTTTTTCAACCAGTACCCAATCACTCTTTGTTGAACCACTCTCAATTATTAATTTCATTATCCTTCTAATTATTTCTGTAGACACCAATCATAAAATGTCAATATTGCTAATATAAATAAACTAATTGTTTAATTAACACTAACTATTGAATTCTTGAACTCAAATACATGAGAAAAGGTATTACGATTATTGCTGAAGACAGAAACCATGAATAAATAAACACAATATTTCTTGCGAATTATTCAATAAATTCTTTAATTCACCAGAAAGATAATTAATTGTGAAATAAATTTTATGAAAAGAGTTTTTAAATGGATTGTGAGTTTATTTGTTGGAGAAGTAGCAGGAGGTTTGGCTGATGGAGCTGCTGATGTAGTTGGAGATAGTATAGGCGATGCTGTAGGTGATACCATTGCAGATTCTGTAGCTGATGAAGCAGTAGGCGCTGTTGAAGATAAGGTTGAGGATAAAATTGAAAAAAATTAGAGGAGTCCTAATGTTCAATAGACTAGATGTGGATTAACTTGAAACAAAAAAGCGTCAAACATTAATGTGTTCAACGCTTTTTGTTTATTACTTGTGGAGTCGGAGGGGTTCGAACCCTCGTCCAAACGACGATTTATCTAGCTTTCTACATGCTTAGTTTCTGATTGGTTTTCGATTAAGGCTTGGACAAAAACACCCAAAACCGCAACTTAGATACTAGTTTCTTATGCTCACTTAGTACCGTCGAGAGCACCAGCCCGATGGGTTGGACTTCCTGGTGACTAGCCTAACGGGCCGAGGCCTGCCGGAAGTACTTGTTCAACCTACTGTGCTTCAGTCGAATTAAGCCAACTAACATTCCGTTAATTAAGCTGCAAGTGCGTATGACGTATTGTCAATTATAGTTTGTGACAAATTTTTAAAGAGGCTCACCACAAACCTCTGCATGCTGACACTTGACCAATGCTATCGCTGTCAAATCCAATGTCGACCCCAAAGAACGAGTTACAAAGTTAGAACTATTAACCCTAAAATTCAAAAAGGGTTCGGGCAATATGTTTTAATATCTAAATCTTTTTGGTCGGGAAGAGTAGGTACCTCTTGCTTCAATGATTCGCCTGGGGTAATCTGTTATAATTCCATCAATGGCAAAATTCATCATTTCATGGACTTCCTCAGCATCATTGACGGTCCATGCATAAACACCTATGTTTTGTTCTCTGAGTATATCAATGTTACGTTTATTGATTATTTTATAATACAGCCCTACCGAGTTTGGCTTGAAAGACAATTGCTCTAAACTTTTTTTAAGGCCCTTTTTTTCACTGAGATAAATCAGGTTTAATTTGGGGTCCATTTTGTGAAGTTCTTCGAGTATGTTTTTGTCAAAACTCATGTAGCAAACACTTGCCAGGCCACATTCCTTTACCTCATTGAGAATAAGCTTTGCATAATCATTGGGAAAGGGTTGGGATATTCCATATTCTGGCTCGTCAGATTTGATTTCGAAAAATATCCGTTTTCGTCTAAGTTCAGGAAGTGATTTGATAACATCTGATAATAAGGGTTTTATGGTTTTAACTTTTTGTTGATCAGGAAAATTTTTATGAGTTTTTGTTCCGCAGTCAAAGGTTTCAATCTCAGCTTGCAACATGTTATAGATGTTGTATAGCGACTCGTTTTTTATGTCATTACCTTCAAAATCTTTACAAAAATCCGCATGAAAATACGGTTCATGAGAGATGACGAGTTTCCCTTCTCCATTAACGACTACATCCCATTCGACACCGTCTACACCGAGATGAAGAGCTTCTCTAAAGCTTTGTATGCTGTTTTCGGGCATAACTCCTCGGCAGCCTCTGTGCCCAATAACCATAATCGTGTTTTGCGCTAGTGTTGTCATTTCAATTAAAATTAAAGAGATCATCAAGAAAAGTTTCATGTTTTGTGATTTTAGTGTATAAA
>CAJWCX010000213.1 GCA_913031405.1 uncultured Flavobacteriales bacterium
GGCGATTCCAGTATATCCAATTTTTAGGGCGGGATGGCATTACGAAATTAATCCGTCTTCTCATTTAAGAGCTTCATTAGGGCAAGGCATTCGTTTTCCTTCGGTAGCAGAGCGTTTTGTTTCCACTTCTGTGGGTGGATTGATCATTTTCAAAAACCCAAATTTACGACCTGAAAAAGGCTGGGCTGGTGAAATAGGTTACAAGCAAATATTAAAATTTGGAGATTGGAAAGGCTACCTTGATGTTTCTGGTTTTATCAATCAATACAGCAATATGGTAGAATTTACTTTCGGTGTGTACAACCCAGACTCCATTGTTCTTCAAGCTCAGAACCCAGATCAGCTTGACTATATTTTGAATTGGGTTGGTTTTCAAGCTCAAAATGCTGAGAGAGCAAGAATTACCGGCTTAGAATTTTCATTTAACAGTATGGGTAAGATTGGTGATGTTGAGCTCACGTCTCTTTTGGGCTATACTTATATGAACCCCATCAGCCTCAATGAAGATTCAGTTTATCGAATGACTTTTTCTGATACCAGTGTAAATCTTTTAAAATATAGATTTAAGCACCTGGCAAAAGTTGATATTCAGGCTACTTATAAAAACTTTTTTGTCGGTTTTAGTTGCAGATATAACAGCTTTATGCGAAATATTGATGTTGTCTTTGAGCAAGATGTAGACCCCTCTACAGGTGAAATATTCATTCTTCCTGGTCTTGAAAAGTACAGGCAAATGTACAATAGGGGCGCTTTTGTTATGGATGCGCGAATGGGCTATCAAATAAATGACTCTTTGAAAATAAATTTAATTGCGAATAACTTTTTGAACACAGAATATGTATCGAGGCCGGGCGATGTTCAACCTCCACGTAGTTTTATTGTTCAGTTGCAACTCGATTTATAAGAATGCTTTTTTTTTCAAATCAAAAGTTTATTTTTATTACCAACTAAATATCAAAATATGATCAGAAAATTATGGTGTCTTTTTCTGTTGCTTATGCCTTTTGTAGGATTGTCACAACTAGAAGGAAAAGTGGTTGACGCGGTTACGGGAGAGCCCATTATAGGCGCAAAAATTTATGCTTCAGATGGAAAGAAAGCGATAACAAATTTTGACGGTTTTTACCAAATAAATTGCAAAGAGTTTCCTGTGGTCTTGTTAACCAAGATGCTTCAATATGAACAAGACTCAATAAACATTTCTAGTCCGGGTAAATATGTTATAAAGTTGAGTGCCCCAGTCACTGATCTTCAAACCGTCGTGGTTTCGGCGGGAAGAAGAAGACAAGCTATTGAAGAGGTTCCTGTTTCGATGGAGATTATAAGACCGGAATTAATTGATAATAAAGGAATCACCAGTCTTGAGCAGGCAGTGGAACAGACTCCAGGGGTTTCTACTTTTGACGGGCAAGTCAGTATTCGTGGCGGTAGCGGATTTTCTTATGGAGCAGGAAGTCGTGTTTTGCTATTGTGGAATGGAATGCCATTACTTTCTGGTTATGCAGGTGATACGCAGTGGAATGCTATTCCTATGGAGCAGGCATCCCAAATAGAGGTAATGAAAGGGGCATCTTCTGTGCTTCATGGAAGCGGTGCTTTAAATGGAATTATAGCTTTAACAGAAAAGGAACCAGGAACAACACCTGAAACAAAGCTGAAAGTCCAAACTGGAATTTATGACAATCCGAGAAGAGCCTCATTAAAATGGTGGGATAGCAACCCCATGACGCAACAGGTTGAGTTTTACAGGGGACATATGTATAAAAACATGGGCTATACGTTTTCATCAACATTATTTCATGATGGAGGTTATAAGGCAGGTGAGACAGAGTATCGGTGTCGGCTAAGTGGTTCAATCTATTTTCGTCCACAAAGATGGAAAAAGGTTAAAGCAGGGATAGGTTACAATTATCAAGTTCAAAAAACAGGAAACTTCATCATTTGGGAAAGCGACTCTCTAGGTTATACACCACAAGGCGGAACTGATACGAGTAATGCGGCATCAACATTAACCTATAATTTAGGTCATCGTTTGTTCCTAGATCCGTATCTCAAGATCATTGATAAATTTAATAATCGACATTCTTTTAAAAACAGGATTTATTATGTAAAAAATGGAATATCGGGAAGCGAAGGACAAAGCAGCGCTGCTACGATTTACTATTCGGATTATCAATTTCAGAAAGAATATGCGAATGGTTTCACATTGACATCAGGAATTTCGAACATTAACAATGTTGTTCGATCTGAATTGGTGGGTGACCATAATTCTTTAAATGCTGCTATTTATACTCAAGTTGAACATCATATTGGGGACTTTGATTTTACGGCTGGTCTTCGCTTAGAATATTTTGAGATGGATGGCGAAAGAGGCGACAGTGATTTTATGATTTCAAAAAAGGATTCTACCGTTTTACCTTTTTATCCTGTTGCAAGGTCTGGTTTCCATTATGCGTTGGGTGAATATACGCATTTAAGGGCCTCAATAGGCCAGGGCATTAGATATCCGGCTGTGGGAGAGCGTTACATCAATACAAGTGTGGGGGCCTTAAATATTTTTCAGAACCCTCAGTTGAAACCTGAAATTGGATGGGCTGCAGAAATTGGTTTTAAACAAGGTATTCGAATAGGTGATTGGAAAGGGATGTTTGATGTTGCTGGATTTATAAACGAGTATCAAAACATGATCGAATTTACATTTGGTATTTATAACCCTTACAGCGGTGGTTTGTTAAATACGGATACTCCAGAGGGCTTGGCAGAGTATTTAGATCTGACGCAGAATCAAGGTGTCAGTATATTTGAAATGATTGGTTTTAGGGCCCAAAATGCCGAAGCTGCTCGAATTACAGGCTTGGATTTTTCTTTTAACAGCATGGGAAGCATTGGAGATGTAGAAATCGTTTCCTTAATGGGGTATACTTATATGAACCCGATCAGCTTAAACAATGATGCAGACTACAGGAGTACTTGGTCTGATACAACGGTTAATATTTTGAAATATCGATACAAGCATTTGGCAAAATTAGATATTGAAGTGAATTACAAAAAATACAGTACTGGATTTTCGATAAGGTATGGTGGTTTTATGCGAAATATTGATAAGGTTTTTGAAGAACCCATTGCAGGCTCAACATACATTTTACCAGGTTTGAAAGAATACAGAGAGATTTACAACAAAGGAAATTTTGTTGTTGACTTACGTCTCGGATATAAGCTCAATGATAACTATAGACTAGGTTTCATGGTAAATAATTTATTCAATTCGGAATATACAAGTCGACCTGGAGACATACAGCCACCCCGAAATTTCTCTCTTCAAGTTCAAATGAAATTTTAATGAAAGTTATTGGTATAATTCCTTCTAGGTACGAGTCTACACGTTTCCCTGGAAAACCTTTGATTGATCTGGCGGGAAAAACTATGATTCAACGTGTTTATGAAGGTGTTTCGCGTTCCCAATTGATTGATCGTGTGATTGTGGCGACTGATGACCAAAGAATTTTTTCTGAAGTAAAATCGTTTGGCGGTGATGTTATGATGACTTCAGCGCAACATCAAACGGGTACAGATCGATGTATAGAAATAGTCAATGAGGTCGATCAATGTGATATTGCAATCAATATTCAAGGAGATGAACCCCTCGTAAATGCGGACCAAATTGATCAAA
>CAJWCX010000214.1 GCA_913031405.1 uncultured Flavobacteriales bacterium
CTCCAAGATATATTGAGGCAAGACTTTCCAAGTTTGCTTTGCATGTCGCTTTTAATGCAAAAACAACCCAATGGTTATCCAGTTATGATGGAAGAAATAAAGAACCTGAACAACTTCCTATGAAATTTCCGTTACTTCTTGCTCAAGGAGCAGAAGGGATCGCGGTAGGTATGGCTTGTAAGTTTTTACCTCACAATTTCATAGAATTGATTGACAATTCAATCAATCATTTAAGGGGTAAAAAAGTTCAGTTTTATCCTGATTTCCCCAATGGGGGGATGGCTGATTTTTCCAACTACAATGACGGCAAAAGAGGTGGGCGTATTAGAGTTAGAGGAAAGGTAAAGAAACAAGACTCTAAAACACTTATTATCAACGAGGTGCCTTATGGAACAACTACAACTTCATTAATTGATTCTATTTTAAAAGCGAATGATAAAGGGAAGATTAAGATCAAAAAAATAGAGGACAACACTTCATCATCTGCTGAAATAATCATTCACTTGGCAACAGGTGTTTCTCCAGACAAAACTATTGATGCTCTCTACGCTTTTACGGATTGCGAGGTTTCCATTTCCCCAAATTCCTCTATTATAGACAATGAAACACCTGTGTTTATTGGCGTTTCTGAAATACTAAAAGTGTCTACCGATAATACCGTTGCACTTTTGAAAAAAGAATTGGAGATTAAGCTTGAAGAGCTAGAGCGCCAATGGCATTTTGCCACTCTTGAAAAGATATTCATCAATAATGAAATGTATATTGATTTTAAGAAGTATTCCGATAAAGAATCTTTGTACGATTATTTGTATAAATCTTTCAAACCATTCAAAAAGCAGTTAATTCGTGAGATTACTGATGAGGATTTACACAAACTGACGCAAATTCCAATGATTCGAATTACTCGATTTGACTCCAATAAAGCGGATGATAATTTGCTTAAGATTGATGAGCAAATTAAAGAGGTCAAACATCATTTAGCTCATCTCGTTGAATTTGCAATCAACTATTTTAAGGAGCTCAAAAAGAATTTTGGTAAAGGAAAGGAGCGAAAGACAGAGATAAAAACCTTTGATAATATTAAGGCATCAAAAGTGATCATTGCCAACAAGAAGCTTTATGTTGACTTTAAAGAAGGTTTTATTGGACATAGTTTGAGGAAGTGTGAAACGGTTTGTGATTGTTCGGAAATTGATGATATAATTTGTTTCTTTTCTACGGGAAAGATGATGATTACTAAAGTTGCTGATAAGAAGTTTGTTGGGAAGGATTTGATTTATGCCTATGTATGGAAAAAAGGAGATAAACGTAAGATCTATCATATGATCTATCAAGATGGAAAGGGAGGACAGTCTATGATGAAAAGATTTTATGTCAACTCGATTACTCGTGATACGGAATACGATTTGACAAAAGGATCAAAATCTTCTCGAGTCCATTATTTTTCTGCTCATCCCAATGGAGAGAGAGAGGTTGTAAGCGTCATATTACGTCCTAGGCCACATCTGAAAAAAACAAAATTTGAAGTTGATTTTGGCGACCTGCTCATTAAAGGTCGCAAATCAGTAGGAAATAGAGTTACGAGGGAATTGATTCAAAAAGTTGTACAGAAAGAGATAGGTGGGTCAACCTTGGCGGCAAGGAAAATATGGTACGATCAAACAGTGAATCGTTTAAATGACGAAGAAAGAGGTCAGTTCATAGGGGATTTTAAAGGGGATGATAAGATCCTAAGTATCTATGATAATGGTGATTACCGTTTGAGTAGTTTTGATTTGTCAACGCGATTTGATGAGGATATGGTCCATTTAGAAAAATGGCATCCTAATCATGCCATTTCTGCTATTTACTTTGATGGTAAGAAGTCCATGCATTACGTTAAGCGATTTCTTTGCGAAGTTACAAGCGATAAACGAGTTGGTTTCATAGGTGATGCCCAGGGTTCTAATTTGTCATGTTTTTCAACAGCTTATCAGCCTGAAATTACGATTGTATTTAACAAAAAACGAAAGGAGACTAAGAACTTACCAGATAAAGTTCTGTATGTTCATGAATTGATTGAGGTGAAGGGAATGAAGGCTCAGGGAAATCAGTTAACCAAACACAAAGTGAAAGAGGTTCTGTTGAATCATGAAGTAAATAAAGGCGTTCTTGAATGGCCAGATGTTGTTGAGGCTAGCAATAACAACCAAAGTCAAATAGAAGAAATTAAAGAGGTAGTTGAAGAAAATGTCAAAATTCCAACCCCTGAAGTGAAACCAAAAGTCAAATTAAAAAAGACAAAACCGAAAGTTTCTAAAAATGAAGATTCCAAGAAAGAGGATAAATCAACTCAAAACAAGAAACAGTTAGAGGAAAAAACGACAGATAACTCAAATACGATTGAGTGGGATTTGACTAAGCCACCCAAAGATAAGCCCAATAATGACGAGCAGATGAGCTTGTTTTAGCTTTTAGAGTAACCTTTTTCTCTTTTCTGGCCTAGTTACATATGACGTTATTGTTATCTAGGCATAATGAAATAGCAACTTTTGAGTAGAATACTCGTTTTTAGACTAAAATTATAATTGATAAAAAAACTCTTGTTGAGCAATAGCCAAATATTGAATCTTCGATTTCTAAAAAAACTATTTTGGGTTTGTGGATTTTTATATTTTTTGTGTTTCGATTTATCAGCACAACTTATTGAACCATTTGATATCCGTTATGGAATATCTCAAAAGGGAGGTATTAGAATGTTATCTAATGTCTCTGTGTCTTGTGGTGCCTCTAGTGGATGTTCCTCGACTCAATCTCAAATGCCGCCAAATGGAAGTGGATCCAACGAAGATTTTTCATCAATGTCTTATGTTGATATCGACTCAGACCCATCGACTTTTATGTCCAGCAGCGATAGCTTGGCTCTCGAGGATTGTAGCGAGATTCTTTGGGCCGGTTTGTATTGGAGTGCAGAAATCAATTCTTCAGTATCGGGATTCAACACCAGGAATACCGTTAAAATGAAGGTAAATTCTTCGTCTTACATAGATTTTACGGCTGATGAAATGGTGGATGCTTTTGGAATCAGTCACCCAAGCTACCATTGTTTCAAGGATATTACTAGTTTGGTACAGACGTTTGGTGGAAATGCCCGATATACAATTGCAAACGTGGTTACCGAAAATTCTTGGAATGTTTTTGGAGGATGGACCATAGTGGTTGTATATAGAAATATCTACAATTCAATGAGAAACCTGACGGTGTTTGATGGTTTTGGAAATATAGGAGTAGGAAATACTTTGGATATTCCAATTTCAGGTTTCAATACGCCGTTATCTGGTCCTGTTAATTTCGAGTTGGGGGTTGTTGCTTTTGAGGGGGATCGTGGTTCTAGTGGAGATCAATTGAGATTTAATGGTGCAGGTAATAACGTTCAAATTTCGGATGCTTTACATCCTGCAAATAATCTTTTCAATAGTACCATCTCCTATGGAGCTATTCTTACGCCATATCGTAACCCTAGCTTAAACAATACTTTAGGTTATGATGCAGCAATTTTTTTACCAGATAATTCCTCGTTCAATTATATAGGCAACAATGCAAATTCTGCCACCATCCGAGTTCAAACTTCTTCAGAGAATATATTGTGTCGCGTATTAACATCGGCAATAGATATTTATGAACCTGAT
>CAJWCX010000215.1 GCA_913031405.1 uncultured Flavobacteriales bacterium
GATTATTAATTTTTCGGGTGGCGATACGCACGGTGGGATTTCAATTCCATAACCCCTTTTGAAGTATAAAACTTAGTCGGAAAGGTTTCGCGATGACCTTTGCTATTGTATTTGAATACCATAAAATGAAGATGAGACATTGAAGAATACCCTGTACTTCCAGATTTTGCAATCATCTCCCCAGTTTTAACTGTATCTCCTTTTGTGACCAGGGATCCGTCCAACATTAAATGCCAATAAGCGCCGTATGTTCCATCGCCATGGTTAATAATCACATGATTTCCCTTTGACAGATATTTTTTGTGAGGCCCCCCTTCATTATGGTGCTGAACAACCTTGGAAACTACGCCTCCTCTTGCGGCATATATCTTTTTTCCCTTACGAAGACGGAAGTCTAAAGCATATTTGTTTTTATGAGAAAATGTACCGTTGTATCCTTGTAACAACCATACTTTTTTACCTTTTTCAAAAGGAAGTTGATATATATGCTCCGATGGATCGGTTTTATGATTTTGATTAAATGAAGTAAAAGGCATCATCATTAAAGAGAGGGCAAGAAGAATACTGTTCTTTTTCATAGGCACACTAAAGGCTTAAATACGAGCCTAATATATCAATTACCTGGCCAGGTTTTTCTATATGACACATGTGACCAGCATCAGCTATTTCATGGAAATTATTTTTCCCGATAGTTTCAAGGTCAAATTGCTTTTTTTGAATATGCTTATCTAATGCACCATGTATAAAAATATAATCAATCTTATTTAGGACACCGCCCATATTGGGTCTATTTTTCATTGCTAAGGAGGCGTAGGAGATAGCCTCCGAGGACATGAGCTTCGCTTCAGAAATCAATAAGCTTATCTCTTCTTGATGTTTTTGAGGATCTGAAAATAAATTGGGTATGGCTTCCTGTAAAAAATAACCTTTCGAAGCAAAAGCAATCTCAGACACGCGATCTCGATCTTTTTGTTTTTCTGGTGGATCAGACCAGTAATTGGAATTCAATAAAACTAGCCTTCGGCATCCTGGCATTCGGTCTTTTAGACCAAGAGCCACATAACCACCCATGCTATGTCCAATGATGTCAAACTCTTTAATCCCCTCTTTACTCAGTACTTCCATAACGGATTCCACCATATGATCTATACTGGGTACTTGGTCGTCATTAATACCTGACTTTCCATGACCTGGTAAATCGATAAAAACATGTTTACCCCTCAATTCTGATAAAGACAGGTAATTCCACATAGTCATAGATTCTAGAAAGCCATGTAAAAATACACAAACACTTCCTGAACCTGAAACCCTATAATTCAACAAGACAATCCTCCTATTTAGTATTCATTGCTTCTTCTATTTCCTCAACCTCAAGAGGAATATCAGACATTAAATTTAAAGGAGCACCACTTTCTTGAACCACTAAATCGTCTTCTAATCGAATCCCCAAACCTTCGTCTGGGATGTAAATACCAGGTTCACATGTAAACACCATCCCCGCTTGAATGGGTTCATACCATAAACCAACATCATGTGTATCCAAACCAATAAAATGAGAGGTTCCATGCATGAAGTATTTCTTGTAGGCCGGCCAATCTGGATTTTGATTTTTGATCTCTGAAAGAGTGATTAATTTTAAATTAACAAGTTGCTCTTCCATTAGATGACCAACCTGTTTATGATAATCAGTCATCATTGTTCCGGGAACTAATAATTTTTCGGCTTCTTTCTTTACATGCAAAACAGCGTTATAAACCTCTTTTTGGCGATCAGTAAAGCGACCATCAACTGGAATACAACGTGTCAAATCAGAGGCATAATTGGCATATTCAGCACCAACATCCAAGAGAATGACATCACCAGATAAACATTCTTTATTGTTTTCGATGTAATGCAAAACGCATGCATTTTTACCAGAAGCAACAATAGGAGTGTAAGCAAATCCCTTAGAAGAATTCATTAGAAATTCATGAATCAACTCTGCTTCAATGTGGTGCTCCCAAACACCTGGTTTGATAAATTTTAATAAGCGATTGATTCCAGCCTTCGTGATATCGCATGCTCTTTTCATGGCTTCTATTTCAATGGGATCTTTTATGGCTCTTATCTGGTGCATTATTGGAGCAGATTTATAAATGGCATGAGCAGGATAATCTGCTTTCACTTTTTTAATGAATCGGTCTTCTCGAGTTTCTACTTCAGTATTTGCTCTTAAATGTTCGTTTGTATTCAAGTATATACCATTAGCTTCAGCCATGATCTGCTTGAAGATGTTTGGAAAATCCTGTAGCCAATAAACCGTGCGTATTCCAGAAACCTCAAAGGCATTTTTTTTATCCAACTTTTCCCCTTCCCATATGGCAATCAGCTCACTGGTCTCCTTTAAAAAGAGAACCTCTTTATGTTTTTCATTAGACGCATCCGGAAATAAAATAAGAATTGACTCTTCTTGATCTACACCAGAAAGATGTAAAATATCTCGATGTTGCTGGAAGGGCATTGTACTGTCTGCACTTATGGGGAAAATGTCATTTGAATTGAAAACAGCTAGAGTGTTGGCAGCCATTTTTGAAACAAAATTTTTCCTGTTTTTGATGTACAAATTCGAATCTATTCTCTGGTATTTCATGGGTGTAATTTTTGGCTAAATTACCGAAAAAGAAAATATTTAAAACATAGATCCACGGATAATATAACCATCCCACGTCTAGAAAGGGTTGACTGTGCAACGATGCAGAAAGTATTGTGCACATGTCATCGTTTTAATGTGAATTTAGTAGGCAAAATTCGGACGGAGAATCAAACAAATATTTTAAAACGAAAGAAATATTATCACTTTAAAGCTATATTTTAGGGCTATTTCTGAGTTTTTTTTTATCGTGACCATAATTTTTAAAAAAAATATGTTATTTAATAATTTGATAATCAATATTTTATAATTTTTTTTTTATCATGTGTAAACTTTTTATGAACCATTTCGTTTAATTATTGAACATAAAAACTTAAACAATATGAATAATTTATTTTTAGCGGGAGATTTCCAAGAAATGCTTCCCAATGATTACGTCGGGTTTACATTTTTTGTAGGCTGTATGGCGATGATGGCAGCTTCTGCCTTTTTCTTTTTATCTATGAATTCATTTGATCGAAAATGGAAAACATCGATTCTGGTTTCCGGTCTCATCACTTTCATAGCAGCTGTTCACTATTATTACATGCGTGATTATTGGGCAGGTTCAGTACATGTTAATCTTGAAGATGGAAGTGTAGAAGGAAGTTCGCCGACGTTCTTCAGATATGTTGACTGGATTCTTACTGTTCCTCTGATGTGTGTTGAATTTTATCTAATCTTGAAGGCAGCTGGAGCTAAAAAGAACCTAATGTGGACATTGATTGGAGCTTCAGTAGTAATGCTAGTTACAGGATATTTTGGAGAGTCTGTTTATCCAGATAACGCTGCGTTATGGGGTTTCATTTCGGGAGCTGCATATTTCTACATTGTTTACTTAATCATGTTTGGAGAGGCCAAAGAATTGGCAGTCAAAGCAGGTGGCAATGTACTTAGTGCGCACAACATGCTTGTTAAATTTGTTCTTATCGGTTGGGCAATCTATCCACTGGGATACATGATTGGAACTGCAGATGGTCAGTGGTATTCTTTC
>CAJWCX010000216.1 GCA_913031405.1 uncultured Flavobacteriales bacterium
ATTTCAAGAGGTAAGTTTTTATCGGGTGAATATGCTTTTGTTTATGATGAAATTGCGAAAATTAAAGAGGTTTGTGGCAAGGCTCGTTTGAAGGTTATTTTGGAAACCGGAGAATTAGCGACTTTGGATAATGTAAGAAAAGCAAGTGATATAGCGATATATGCTGGAGCCGATTTCATCAAAACATCTACTGGAAAGATACTGCCGGCTGCCACTATGCAAGTGACTTATACGATGCTCATGGCTATCAGGGATTATTATGATGAGACAGGTATTATGATTGGAATGAAGCCTGCGGGTGGAATATCTAATTCCAAGTTGGCGTTGCATAATTTGGTAATGGTTAAGGAACTTCTCGGTGAAAACTGGTTGACCAATGAATGGTTTCGATTCGGTGCCAGCAGCTTGGCAAATGATGTATTGATGCAAATATTAAAAACAGAAACGGGGAAATACCAATCTTCGGATTATTTTACAATTGACTAAAATATGGCTTCAAAAAATAAAAATTGGGAATATGCACCATCTCTGGAAACAACAGATCATATTAATTTAAAGAAGAAATATGATTTATTCATTAATGGAAAATGGTTAAAACCTACCTCAAAAAAACATTTTAATACGATCAATCCAAATGACGAGAAGCATATCGCTGAAATAGCACATGCAAATCATAAAGATGTGGATATTGCTGTAAAATCGGCTCGAAAGGCATATGATAATGTTTGGTCTAAAATGCCGGCTAATGAACGTGGAAAATACATTTACAGAATTGCTAGGTTGATGCAGGAACGTTCAAAAGAATTGGCCGTTGTAGAATCTTTAGATGCAGGTAAACCAATAAGAGAGGCCAGGGATATCGATATTCCTTTGGCTTGTAACCACTTCTTTTATTATGCTGGTTGGGCTGATAAGTTGGAGTATGCTTTTCCAAATAGAAAGGTAAGTCCATTGGGTGTTGCGGGTCAAATTATTCCCTGGAATTTTCCCTTGCTAATGGCGGCCTGGAAGATTGCTCCCGCACTCGCGGCAGGGAATACGGTAGTTTTGAAGCCTGCAGAAACAACATCTTTGACGGCCTTGAAACTTGCGGAAATCATTGCTGATTCAGGACTGCCTGATGGTGTAGTGAATATTGTTACGGGATTCGGTGATACGGGGGCTGCAATTGTCAATCATCCAGACGTCAATAAGGTGGCCTTTACAGGATCAACAGGAGTGGGTAAAATCATTCAAAAGGCTATTGCTGGGACGGCTAAAAAAGCAACTTTGGAATTGGGTGGTAAATCTGCGAATATTATTTTTGATGATGCACCATTAGATCAAGCTATTGAAGGAATTGTAAATGGTATTTTTTTCAATCAAGGTCATGTTTGCTGTGCTGGGTCGAGACTATTTGTTCAAGAAAACATAGCTGACAGGGTTGTACGCAAATTGAAGCATCGAATGAAATCATTGGTAGTTGGGAACCCTCTGGACAAAAACACTGATGTTGGTGCCATAAATTCCAAAGAACAACTAAATATCATTAATAAGTATATAAAAATAGGAATAGAAGAGGGTGCTGAAATATACCAAAGCGAGTGCAATATCCCAAAAAAGGGGTTTTTCTGTCCACCTACTATTTTTTCGAATGTTGCCCAGTCAAGTGTGATTGTGCAAGAAGAGATTTTTGGACCTGTATTGACTATTCAGACCTTTAGAACGGTTGATGAGGTCATCCAAAAAGCAAACAACACACCTTATGGATTGGCTGCAGGAGTTTGGACAGATAAAGGATCAAGAATTTTCAATCTAACCACAAAACTGAAGGCCGGTGTTGTTTGGGCAAATACCTATAATAAGTTTGATCCTTCCTCGCCATTCGGTGGCTATAAGGAAAGTGGATTTGGCAGAGAAGGCGGAATGCATGGATTGTCGGCATATCTTAAATTAAGCTGAATATGAAAAGAGTAGAAGTATTGAAAACGTATAAAATATATTCTGGTGGTAAATTTCCTAGAACAGAGTCAGGGAGATATTATATGGCTATTGACCCAAAGGGTAATGCCATAGCCAACATGTGCAGGAGTTCAAGAAAGGATGTTCGCAATGCTGTTGTTTCGGCAAGAAAATCCTTGGGGACCTGGTCAGGTAAAACAGCATTTAACCGAAGTCAGGTTCTTTACAGAATAGCAGAAGTTTTAGAGGGTCGAAAATTGCAATTTGTTGAAGAATTAATATTGCAAGGAAGCTCTAAACGAAAAGCGATTACAGAGGTAGAAGATTCAATCGATCGAATTGTTTATTATGCCGGTTGGTGTGACAAATTTTGCCAAATAGGAAGTTCTGTAAACCCTGTAAGTTCATCTCATTTTAATTTTTCTACTTATGAGCCTGTTGGTGTAGTGGGTCTTTTAGCCCCTCAAGAAAGTAGTCTATTGGGCTTGGTGTCCCTTTTGATGCCAATTATTTCGGGAGGAAATAGTGTTGTGCTGATTGCTAGTGAGGCTTATCCTTTATGTTCTATAACTTTTGCTGAAGTTCTGAATGCATCAGATGTGCCTGGAGGAGTTGTTAACATTTTAACGGGTCATTATTCAGAATTAATGCCCCCCTTATCTAGTCACATGGATGTCAATGCGATTGCTTTTTCAGGGTTAAAAAATCTAAAAAAAGATGTTGATTTGAATAGTGTTGAGAATCTCAAAAGGGTTCGATTCTATGAGAGCTCATGGAATAAGAAAGATGCCCAAGGGCTTCATTACATCACTGATTTCCAAGAGGTAAAAACAACCTGGCATCCCATTGAGAATATTGGCGGTGCATCAAGCACGTATTAAACGAATGGTGAGTCTTTGATTGGAATGAGCCAATTTTCTCTAATTTCTTTTAAGGTTTCAATATTGGGGTTGTATATATAATCTTCTCTGTGATTTTTCAGATCGTGATAGGATACCATTTTTGTATCTCCATTACATGAAATCAACATGTTCAGTCTATTGAAAAAATCAACGTTGTAATGCTGTTCCATCTCTTTTATCAGTTTAACCGAGCCGTCTATAGAGCAACCTGTGATTTGTTCATCATCTTCATTTACTGCTAATACGACGCACCGATTAAGTAACAATGTTCCTGCTGCTGTTAAGCTTTTTTGATGTGCTTTCCATGAGCGAACAAATTGATGAATAGTAGACGTGACAGTTTCTACTTCTGATAGAGTAAATTCCCTGTTTGAGATGTAAATCCAGACTCTAGAATGGTCTGGTAAACCGGGGAATAAGGTGTTATAATTCTTTTGCATTTGCAATTAATTCTGCGACATCAAGCACTTTAATGCTGTCTTCTTTTTCAAAGTTTTTTACACCATCTGTCATCATCGTATTACAAAACGGGCAACCTGTAGCAATGATCTCGGGTTGTATTTCCAAAGCCTGTTCGGTTCGTTCGATGTTAATTTCTTTGTCTCCTTTTTCAGCTTCTTTAAACATTTGGGCACCACCTGCGCCACAGCACAATCCTTTCGATTTACATCGCTTCATCTCAACAAGCTCGGCATCCAGCTTTTCAACGAGAACTCTTGGTGCTTCATATACATCATTTGCTCGTCCCAAATAACAAGGGTCATGAAAGGTGATTTTTTTT
>CAJWCX010000217.1 GCA_913031405.1 uncultured Flavobacteriales bacterium
TACAGGGCATCATCAAACCACTCATCTGATGTGTGAAGCCATTCTGAGGGTCGACTTTAAAGATTGCCATGTTTTAGACATGGGTTCAGGAACAGGTGTTCTTGCCATTTTGGCTGAAAAAAAAGGCGCCAAAAAAATTACGGCAATAGATATTGAAGAATGGTCTGTTGATAGTTGCAATGAAAACTCAAAACTTAATGATTGTCAGCGTATTGAGTCACTTTGTGGTGGAGTTGAACTGATTGATGGCAAGAAGTTTGACGTAATCCTTGCAAACATTAATAAAAACATCTTGAATGCTCAGATGAATGCCTATTATAAGGCATTAAATAAAAATGGTTTTTTATATTTAAGTGGTTTTTTCGAAACAGATGTTGATGAATTAACATCCTTTGCAAAAAGAGAGGGTTTTTTCAGAAAATGTATGAATGTTAAAGAAGATTGGGCAATGCTTGTTCTTCAAAAGTGAATAGTATGCGTTTATTTTTATTGCCTTTGTTTGTTTTCTCAATATGGGGCGGTTATGCGCAAAAACTTTCTACCGAAAAAGATAAATTCATTAAGCAACTGAGCAAAGAAGTCGAAAGTGAAAGTTTTGCACATTTTGTCAAGAGAGATCTGGCTTCTTTTATATCCTCGAAGTTAAATTCACAAGAATATAATGAGTTTGTTGAAACATGTAATTTACTGCTTAAAGAGTCTTATTTATCAGAAGATATGGTTCACTATATTCATTCGGTATATCACGCTAAATCGAACCAATTTCCCTCTAATTTTTATACTCAATGGCATTCCTTCCTCAATGATTATTTAATTAAATCTGATAAATCAGAAGCGAAGAATTTTCTCACCTTCAGTGAAGGTTTGTATAAATATCGGAGTATTTATAAAGACAATGGACATCGATGGTTAATCGAAGGGGGAGTCTTAAACTGGAGCTACAAGAAAACATTAAAGCTTTCTGTGAAAAATACAGACCTAAAATGCATGGTTTTCCAGGGAGGTCCAAGAGATAGTATTGTTGTTTACAACACTTCGGGTGTATTTGATTTACAAAAAAAGACATGGAAAGCGAGAGGAGGCAATATGACGTGGGAAAAGGTTGGTTTTCCAAAAAATGAAACCTTTGCAAAGGTAAAGGGTTATTCCGTTTTTGCTGATGAGTCTATTATAAGGGTAGATACAGTTGAATTGACAACGCCGTATTTTGAAAAGCCAATATTAGGAAGATTGGAGGATAAAACAGTCTTTAATCTCAAAGAGGGAGAATCAAGTCCAATATTTAATTCCTTTGAAAAAAGGTTACTCATTGAAAATATTAGGAAGCATATTAATTACGACGGTGGTTTTACTCTGGAAGGGGCAAGTTTCATTGGAAGAGGGGTTGAAGGTAATTTGGCTAAATTGACTTTTAGCTACAATGATAGGACTCTTTTTGAGTTAAAAGCATTAAATTTTTTGATGACGCCTCAACAGATCATCGCCAGAAATGCAGATGTTTTAATGCATTATGATAATGGAGATTCATTATCAACAAAGGACGCCATTGTGTATTGGAACGAGGAACGTAAAGAGCTAAAAATTACTGCAGCAAAAAAAGGTGTTAATCCCATTCCTTTTGTTGATAGTTATTTTAAGGTTTTTGTTAATGCCCCAATACTTTCTTGGAGACTCAATACACCATTTCCAATGTATACTTTTGAAAAAGGGACTTCCCAAGAACAACGCTTTGCTCATGTTGAATCTTGGGATTATTTTGATGAGAAAATTTTTGACCAATTTTCTGGAATAGGTAATATCAATCCATTATTGGAAATTGCAGAATTAAGTATTTTAGAAGATACTTTGATACTACCTGTTGGGCAAGTTGCAAGTCAATTGAGAAAAACCATTAGCCAGTGTAAGTCTCAACTCATCGATATATCAAGTTTGGGATTTATTCGTTACAACTCTAAATCTGAATATGTAATTGTTGAGCAAAAGCTACTCAATTATGCACTTTCAAAAATGGGACAAAAGGATTATGACGAATTACGTTTTGTAACTGATTTAAGACCTAAACAACTAAATTATTCAGAAGCTGAAATTGAAAAAGACAAATATTTGCAAATGCTCGCACAGCAGTACCAGGAAATATCAATGCGAAGAAAATCGACACCCTGCTATGCTTATATAAATTTGGATCAAAATGAATTTTTTTTGAATGAAGTAGAACAGGTCACACTTTCATCTAATCAGCACACATTTGTCTATCCAGATTCAACATATGTTAGATTATTAAAAAATAGAGATATGGTTTTTTCTGGGTGGCTGGTATCAGGAAAGTTTGTTGCCCATAATATTGAATCTGCTTTTAATTACGACGATTTCACTATTGCGATTGATAGCTCGAATATGGCTTATTTAAGTGTAAATCCTTTAAGTGCAAGAGATGGAACCCGACCAATAGATATGGTGAGTAATTTCAATAGATTTAATGGTAAATTGTTTATTGACTTTTCAGATTCTAAGTCTGGAAGAGGTATCGG
Source organism: uncultured Flavobacteriales bacterium (assembly GCA_913031405.1). GTDB lineage: Bacteria > Bacteroidota > Bacteroidia > Flavobacteriales_D > Crocinitomicaceae > UBA952. Next base: position 2,529 of record CAJWCX010000217.1, read on the forward strand.
TAATGGCAGCTATCCCTATTTAGAGGTAAAGGATTCGTTGAAAATATTTTATAATTCTCCAGATATTGTAAATGGAGCGTATGACAGCACTAGATTCTTTTATACATTAAATCCATTTGTTTTGGATAGTTTAGATTCGTTTGATGAAAAAACTCTGAGAATGGAGGGTTTACTCAAATCGGATGGTATTTTTCCTGATCTAGACGTACCACTAAAAATTATGAATGATTATTCCTTTGGATTTGTTGTAGAAGCTCCTCCAGAAGGTTATCCTTTTTATGAAACAGAGTCCCTGTATGAAAATAAAATAGTACTCTCCAATAATGGTCTTCAAGGCGCAGGTATAATTGATTTCATGGGATCCCAAGCTGTTTCAAGAAAATTGACTTTTTTACCGGATTCAACAATAGGATTAGCACAATTTTATAATGAAAAGGATACCGTAGATATTGAGTTTCCACAAGTTGTTTCTGAAATTTCTGAGATCTCTTTTAAGCCAAGAACAAAGGTATTAACCGTAAAGTCCTACAGAGATAATTTAATTTCTTTGTTTGAGGACGAATGTTATATGACAGGCGAATTGACATTATCTGAAAATGGGATTACTGGAAAAGGAAAACTCAATTTGCTGGATGCTTCAATGGAAGCTGTTGATTTTGTATTTTCTTCATCTGAAATTTTTTCAGATTCATCCTCATTTAACTTGATCAATCGCTTTGCAAAGGCTGGAGAGAATCCTTTAGCTATACAATCTAATGGTCTTAAATCGCATGTTTCGTTTAAAACAAGAATGGGTGAATTTAATTCAAAAGGAACAAAGCGAATCAAATTCCCAAGTAACAATTACTATTGTCAAATGGATAAATTTCTTTGGCAGATGGATGGTGAATCTATTGATTTTGAAAAAAAGAAAGAAGTTGAAACCAGATTTGAAACCAATGCGGGAATTGTACAAAACAATTTCTTTTCTATGGACGAAACACAGGATTCTCTCCAGTTTAAATCCATTCGGGCTCAATATGATTTAAAAAATGAAACCATTAATTGTTTCAGGGTAGATTTTTTGGAAATTGGTGATGCTTATATTTTTCCGA
>CAJWCX010000218.1 GCA_913031405.1 uncultured Flavobacteriales bacterium
CATCCTTTCAGCAAGTGGAGCAATTATATTCATTAAACAAATTTACTCAAAGATATTTTCCCTTTGTGAATTTTATGCTCATTTCACATATCCTGACTATTTTTGATCAAATGTTGAATGGCAAAAGTATTTCTGTCGTGCTTCCTGCATACAATGCAGCTGAAACCCTCGAGATGACCTACAAGGAAATCCCTATGGATATTATTGATCATATTATTTTGGTGGATGATGGAAGCAAGGATCAAACTGCTAAAAAAGCACAAGAACTTCAGATTGAACACCTGATTTGTCATGAGTATAACAAAGGTTATGGAGGTAATCAAAAATCATGCTATTCAAAAGCCTTAGCATTGAATTCAGATATTATTATTATGCTGCATGCGGATTATCAATACACACCTAAGCTCATTCATGCATTGTCGAGTATGATTGCCTACGATGTTTATTCAGTTGTATTGGGTTCGCGTATTCTTGGTAAAGGAGCTCTTAAGGGGGGAATGCCACTATACAAGTACATGGCAAATCGGTTCTTGACTTTTTTTCAGAATGTATTGATGGGTCAAAAACTTTCTGAATATCATACAGGGTATAGAGGGTTTTCAAAAGAAGTGTTTTCTCATATTTCGATTGAGAACAATTCGGACGATTTTATATTCGATAATCAGATGATTGCTCAGCTTTGCTACAAAGGATACAGTATTGGAGAATTGAGCTGTCCTACAAAATACGATGAGGGTTCCTCATCAATTAATTTTAATAAATCAATAGTATATGGTATAGGAGTGATGAAGACCTCTTTACTTTATCGATTAGCCAAGTGGCGTATTTATACTTCAAAAATTTTCAAATAACATGTCAGAAGATAAAAAGATTATTTTTTCAATGGTAGGGGTGACCAAATCAACACCTCAGGGAAAACAAATTATTAAAAACATCCACCTCTCTTTCTTTTATGGTGCCAAAATTGGTATCATTGGTTTGAATGGTTCTGGAAAATCTACCGTAATGAAAATCATTGCAGGTTTGGATCAGGCTTATCAGGGAGATGTTGTTTTTTCACCTGGGTATTCTGTAGGTTATCTACCTCAGGAGCCTAAGCTGGACTTGAATAAAACGGTTAAGGAGATTGTTATGGAGGGTTGTCAAGAAACGGTTGACGTGTTAAAGGAGTATGAAGACATCAACAATTCCTTTATGGATGAAGCTGTTTTGAATGATCCAGATAAAATGGAAAAGCTCATTGCAAGGCAAGGGGAGGTTTCAGATAAAATCGATGCACTCGATGCTTGGGAGCTTGATACCAAATTAGATCGGGCCATGGATGCTTTAAGGTGTCCGCCAGACGATCAAAAAATTGAAACCCTGTCTGGTGGGGAAAAAAGACGCGTCGCACTTTGTCGTTTGTTATTGAAAAACCCAGATATTCTACTATTAGATGAGCCTACCAATCATTTGGATGCAGAATCTATTGATTGGCTAGAACAGCATTTACAACAATATGCAGGAACGGTCATTGCTGTAACTCACGATAGATATTTCTTAGACAATGTCGCAGGTTGGATTTTGGAGTTGGATAGGGGAGAAGGTATTCCTTGGAAAGGAAATTACACTTCCTGGCTCGAGCAAAAAGGAAAAAGACTCAAGGAAGAGGAAAAGCAAGAATCGAAAAGACAGAAAGTACTGGCTAGAGAGCTTGAGTGGGTTCGAATGAATCCAAAAGCACGTCAAGCTAAAAATAAAGCGCGTATTCAGAATTATGAAAAAATGCTTTCTGAGGACACCAAACAGAAGGAAGCTATGCTAGAGATTCCCATTCCAAATGGTCCGCGATTGGGAACTAATGTAATTGATGCGAAATCAGTGTCGAAATCTTTTGGTGAAAAACTATTGTATGATGATTTGAATTTTAAGCTTCCTCCGGCAGGAATCGTGGGAATTATTGGTCCGAATGGCGCGGGTAAAACCACTATTTTTAAGATGATCATGAATGAACTAGAGGCTGATGGCGGTAGTTTTGAAGTGGGAGAAACCGTTAAAATTGGTTACGTCGATCAAACACATAAAGACATACATCCAGATAAAAGCGTTTATGATGTAGTATCAAATGGACTGGAATATGTTGAAGTAGGTAAACAGAAGATCAACTCAAGAGCCTATTTGTCTAAATTTAATTTTGCAGGATCAGACCAAAACAAGAAAGTAGGAGTGCTTTCAGGTGGAGAACGAAATCGTCTCCATTTGGCTATGACCTTAAAAACGGAAGCAAATGTCCTTCTTTTGGACGAGCCGACCAATGACATTGACGTAAATACTTTAAGAGCATTGGAAGAAGGGATACAGAACTTTGCAGGCTGTGCCGTTGTGATATCTCACGACAGATGGTTCTTGGATCGCATATGTACGCACATTCTAGCTTTTGAAGGCGATTCTGAGGTCTATTGGTTTGAGGGAACGTATTCAGATTATGAAGAAAACAGGAAGAAACGATTAGGAGATGCTGGTCCAAAACGAATCAAGTACAGGAAAATCGTCTAAGGTATTTGTCGTTTTTTTCATGAATCTTATCATTTTAGACAATTAAACGTGTATATTTAAACTATACATGATTACTGATAAGAATATTTAAGATGGCGATGATAGATGTTGTTAAGTATGAGTCGACAGGTGATGAATTTGTTTGGAAACATCCTGTTAGCGACTTAAAACTAGGAACTCAACTTGTAGTAAACGTATCTCAAAAAGCATTTTTTGTCAAAGGAGGTCAAATATGTGATGCATTTGACTCGGGAACAACGACATTGAAGTCTGGGAATATTCCTCTACTGAATAAACTGATTAACCTTCCTTTTGGAGGTGATTCTCCTTTTCAAGCTGAAGTTTGGTATGTTAATTTACTGTCTTTTTTGGATAACAAATGGGGTACTTCTACTCCTATTCAGCTCGAAGATCCTAAATACAACGTTATTGTTCCTGTTCGAGCATTTGGTCAGTTTGGAATGTCTATTGGAGACCCAAGAAAGTTTTTGGAAGCGTTAGTGGGTAATATGTCTGATTTTTCTGTAGATAAGGTGATGGAGTACTTTAAAGGGGTTTTAGTTTCTTCTGTTACAGCCTCGATCAGTAAGAAAATTGTTTTGGACGGTATTTCTGTACTTGAAATTCAAGCGATGCTCAACGATGTTTCTGATTTCTGTAAAAAAGAAATTGAAAAGGAGTTCATGAAATATGGGATTCAAATAGAGAACTTCTTTGTGATGTCGATTAACTGCCCTGAAGACGACCCAAGTGTGGTTAAACTTAAAGAAGCGAAAGATTTAGCTGCCAAAGTAAATATTACTGGTAAAGACGTTTATCAAATGGATAGGAGTTTTGATGTAATGGATAAAGCAGCTCAAAATGAAGGCACTATGGGTGGTACTATGGGCGCTGGAATGGGAATGGGTATGGGCTTCGGTATGGGCAATGTAATGGGTAACATGACCGGTAATATGAATACTGGTCAGCAAAACAAACAGGGGCAAGGAGCAGGTTCAACTCCACCGCCACCTCCAAGTGGTGTTCAGTATTTTGTTTTGATTAATAACCAACAGAATGGTCCGCACAACTTGGAGTCGATGA
>CAJWCX010000219.1 GCA_913031405.1 uncultured Flavobacteriales bacterium
AAAGTGTGAAAAGATTGCTATGAAGGGTATGCCTCAAATAAAGCACGTATATGAAACGATGTCGGAGAAATATAAAAACATTGTATTCCCTCTATCCGACGGGAAAAGGGAGATGCGCTTGATTGTTAATTTAGAAGATGCCTACAAGAGCGAAGGAAAAAACATCAGTAAATCATTTGAGAAAAATGTAATTCTTTCTAAGATAGATGAAGAATGGAAAGAGCACCTTAGGGAAATGGATGATTTGAGGTCTGCTGTTAACAATGCTACTTATGAGCAAAAAGACCCTTTAGTGATTTATAAACTTGAATCCTATGATCTCTTTAAAAACATGCTTGCCAGACTGAATGAAGACGTGGTGGAGCTTCTTATGAAGTTAGACATCCCGGCTGAGCAGGAAGTGGAAAGCACCAACAAAGAAGACAAGCAAAGTAATTACAGTGGCTCAAGTTCATCACAAAATAAGTCTGGTGTTCAACAGGGAGCCATACCAGGGAGACAGGGTTACGATGAAGCGATAAAAAACTCGATGCGTCGAGAAGAAAAGCAACAACCCATTGTGGTCGCCCCAAAATTGGGAAGAAATGAACTCGTGAAAATTTCTAATGGTAAAGAAACCAAAGAAATGAAATATAAAAAAGCCCAAAGTTTATTGGAAAGCGGTATTTGGCGAATCGTCAAATAATGAAAAGTTCAACTGTACCCAAAATTGCCATAATAGGCTCGGGAAGAGTTGCCAAGTCTCTTGGCTTGTATTTTCGTTCTAAAGGTGTTCAAATTACGGGAATATACGGACGCAATAAAATTACAGCACAGCATTGTGCGAAGCTGCTTGAATGCAAATTAATTAGCGATCCAAACCGTCTAAAAGCTGATTTGATTCTTGTGGCTGTATCGGATGACCAAACAGCTCAGGTCATAGATCAATTGTCATTGGATAAATGCATAGTTTATACAGCAGGTAGTATTGAGCTGGATGAAATCAAACATGTCAATACTGGCGTTTTTTACCCATTGCAAAACTTTAATGGAGCTGAATCAGATGCCTTTTTTTCTTTTCCAATTTTGATTGAAACCAAAAACAAAATTATCACAAAACTTATTGATGTATTGTGCACACATTGTCAAATCAAAACCGAAATATGTGACTCGAAAAAACGAAAAGATTACCACTTGGTCGCCGTATTTATCAATAATTTCATCACCCATATAGCGCACCTAGCAGAAACCGAAAGTAAGTCGCGTGAACTGAATTGGAATATACTTAAACCTTTAATTCATAAAACTACAGACATTACACTGTCCCAAAATATTTTAAATAAACAAACAGGGCCAGCCTCTAGAGAGGATTATTCTGTACTTAAAAAGCATGAAGAAATGCTAAATGACAATACTAAAGAAGTCTATAAAGTGCTAAGCGAGAGCATTATTAAATCAATGAAATCCAAATGAACTACAAAATTAAATTGAACAAAATAAACACCTTTATTTTTGATGTAGATGGTGTTTTGACCGACGGTAAAATTTACTTTATAGAAAAGGAAATCGTGCGTGCCTTAAATTGCAAAGATGGCTATGCTTTGCAATATGCAGCAAAATTGGGTTATAACATATTCATCATAACAGGAGGTCACTTTGAAGACCTCAAAAAGAGCTTCATAGAGTTAGGAATTAAGGAAGTTCATTTGCGATCAAGCAATAAGTTAAAAGTGTACAAAGAACTACAAGACAAATATCAATTTACGAATGAACAGGTTTTATATATGGGAGATGATATTCCAGATATTCCTGTAATGAGAGAAGTAGGGGTTTCCTCATGCCCTCAAGATGCGGCAATTGATGTCAAAAGAGTTGTTGACTATCAATCGCCTTCGGAAGGAGGTAAGGCATGCGTAAGAGATGTTATAGAGCAAACACTGAGAGTTCAAGAACAATGGCTGAAAGACGAGGCCTTTCAGTGGTAAGAGACAGTAATGATTAGGCCATTCAGTCTAAAGACATTTTACTATTTTTGCGGAGTTGAAAAAATATAAGAATCATGGGAAAGACAGAACAATTTATTGAAATAGAAGAAAAATACGGCGCGCACAACTACCATCCCCTACCCGTTGTCCTCTCCAAAGGAGAAGGTGTTCATGTATGGGACGTTGATGGTAAAAAATATTTTGACTTTCTTTCTGCTTATTCTGCAGTAAATCAAGGACACTGTCACCCGAAGATTATTGGAGCACTCAACGATCAGGCTTCGAGGCTCACCTTAACATCAAGAGCATTTCACAATGATATTCTCGGAGAATACGAGCGATTCATTACCTCTCTTTTCGGATATGATAAAGTACTGCCTATGAACACGGGAGTTGAAGGAGGTGAGACAGCAAACAAGTTAGCGAGAAAATGGGGTTATATAAAAAAAGGTATTCCTGAAAATAAAGCTAAAATCATCTTTGCCAAAGGCAACTTTTGGGGAAGAACCTTAGCTGCAATATCGAGCTCAGATGACCCTGTTTCATACAACGGATTTGGACCATACATGCCTGGCTATGAGCTTATTCCATACAATGACCTCAAGGCCTTAGAAGAAGCTTTGAAAGATCCAAATGTGGCTGCCTTTATGGTAGAACCCATTCAAGGAGAAGCTGGTGTTGTTGTGCCACATGAAGGATATCTGAAGGGCGTTAGAGATTTGTGTACTGCCAACAATGTTTTATTCATTGCTGACGAAGTTCAAACAGGAATCGCAAGAACAGGAAAAATGTTAGCCACGGACTATGAAGAGGCACGTCCTGATATGGTTATTTTAGGAAAAGCAATATCCGGGGGTGTATTTCCAGTTTCAGCAGTTTTAGCAGATGATGATATCATGCTCTGTATTCAACCAGGAGAGCACGGCTCTACTTTTGGAGGAAATCCTCTAGCTTGCGCAGTAGCAAGAAAAGCATTGGAAGTGGTTATTGAAGAGGATCTTGCTAATAATGCCCATGTATTGGGAGAAAAATTTAGGGCGGGAATGAATGCAATTATTGACAACTATGATCTTGTAACAAAGGTTAGAGGAAAAGGCTTGTTAAATGCGATTATTATCAATGATACTCCAGAAAGCACAACAGCTTGGGATCTATGTATTGCTCTGAAAAAAAACGGATTGCTGGCCAAGCCAACCCATGGAAACATCATTCGTTTTGCCCCACCGCTTGTTATTACTGAAGAAGAACTCGATACATGTATTGGTATCATTGAAAGTACGATTAAAGAATTTAAAAAATAAGAAATGGATACAATTAAGTTTGGGACAGACGGATGGAGAGCAATTATAGCCAAAGAATTTACAGTAGAAAATGTTGCTAGAGTAAGTGAAGCAACTGGAAAATGGTTAATCCAAAACTACGATAACCCGACTGTATTTGTCGGTCACGACTGTCGATTTGGTGGAGCACTATTTATGGATACCTGTGTTAAGGTATTTTTGAGTCAAGGTATCAATGTTAGAATGTCGGAAGGATTCGTGTCTACCCCTATGGTGTCTTTAGCGGCCAATCGATTCAATTGTCAAATTGGAGTTGTACTTACAGCAAGTCATAATCCTCCAACTTACAATGGATATAAGCTGAAAGCTGAC
>CAJWCX010000220.1 GCA_913031405.1 uncultured Flavobacteriales bacterium
CGTGAACATAAAAATTCCAAATTTCTGGAGACTCCGTTAATTTTGATTTCTCAAATAAAACTGATGGCGAATGCCAAGTTGTTTTGTAATCGTAGACTCGGAGCCTTGTCAAAGAGCAAGAACCAAGTAAAAGGAATATGAAGAAGAATAAATAAATATTTTTCATACCATGAATATAAACAAAACCATCACCTAATTGATAATAATTGAATTATTGAAGAAATTGAATCATAAAAACATAAAAAAAGCGCTCCGAAAAGCGCTTTTATTTCTAAGTTCAACAAAGAGTTATTGAATAATAACTCGTTTAGTGACTGTTTGTCCATCGATATGAACTTCACATAGATACAATCCTTCTTTAAGATTTAAATGGCTCAAATGAACCTGATTAGAGGTGAGATTATTTGTTGATTTAACCAACTCTCCTGTTGCAGAGAAAAGCTTAATAGCAGTAATGTTTCCATTGCTTCGAATAATCAAATCATCTTTAGCTGGATTTGGATACAACTCAACTTCGGTCGTCATTGAAAGTTCATCAACATCGTTAGCTCCGTCTAAGTTTGTTGCACGAACAATTCTTCTACAAAAATACCCCATAGTTGAATCAATATAGGCATTGGCTTTTACAGGACCCATATCTGGGTTTTGAGCAATGTTATTGACATGTGCATCAATTCCAGCCTGAGCAGGAAGTCCTAATGAAAGAGCAATGTTTACAGTTGTTGTAGAATCCCATAGGTCCCATGGCGATGCCTCGAAAGGATTACCAGTAACATAAGGAAAAACATTATCAACTGGAGCTCCAACAGTCGTTCCTCCAAAATCAGTCATTCCTTGGGCATTAGCAGAGGCCGCTTGAGCTGCAAGGGTGTATACATCTGGCCATGTATTCGCTGGTGCCAGCACATCATTATTACCTAAAGAATTAGCTTTGGTCATGACATCATAACTACCAGAAATATCAGTAGTGATAACTCCTGCCGCCGCAACCGCAACATCTCCTGTAGTATAAATAGCTACTGGATCTGTTGGACAATGAACTGCGCACATGGGCACATCACCAGCTTCCAACCAACTCAAATCACCAATTCCGCCTCCCATACTACAAACCATATGAATGTCGTTTGAATATCCTGGGTGATTTGTAACATTAAATTGACCTCCGTAGCCATCCCAATCTCCAATGACTGCTGTATCAATAAGTGCTACTGGGTTAGCTGGGTCTGACAAATCTAGGAATTTCGACAGCTGGATCTCTGAAAGCTTGTCTACTGTTGCATAACCTAAAGCAACCCATCCACCTGAACCTTGACCAGATAAGATGATTCTAGAGGTATCAATACCAAAAGTATTTCCGTTTTCATAATCTTTTCTAAAATAACGCACTGCAGCCTTTGTATCTTGAATCGCTCGATATACGGCCTTCATTAAGCTTGCTGCTCTTTCAGATTGTGTTTCTGCAGCAGGATTCCAACCTAAACGATATTCAACATTAGCTGCCACATAACCCCGCTTCGCATAACTCGCACACATCGTAGTTGTGGCATAATCCTGCCTCATTCCTGTTGGATTCCCGTTATAAATAATAGGAGCAAAAGTTCCTGTATGCAATACAATCACCAGAGGACGCTCTGTTTCAGTGTCACCTTCTGGTTCGTAAACATCCAGTTCTAAAGCTGGAATTCCAAACTGACCTGTGGGTAGATATGGTTGTGGTGGTTCTGCGTTAGCCGCAATCACCGTTAAGTTTTCAGCATAAAGATTACTTGGTGTTACCGTGTAATTATCAAAGACCTCGTCAATGTATCTTTCTTGAGAAAATGTAGTCCCAAGAATAAGAAAAAGACAGATAAAGGGTAAAAGTATTTTTTTCATAAATTATATTTTAGTAGCTCTAAGATAGCTATTAATAGCGAAAAAAAGTAATTTGATTACTTATCTTTAAAATCGAATGAAAGAGAGGTATAGATCATTCGCCCTACAAACGGGCCTCCATATACCTGAAGTACTTGATTATTAAGAATGTTTGATGCCCCTATTTTTAAGGTTAAATTAGCCTTTTCAAAAAACTTATTCACCTGAAGATCCAATAGAGAATAGGTTGGAATACTTCCCGTAAACTGAGGAGAACCTTCGTATAAAAAACCTTGAATCCATTTATAGTTAATACTAAACCCTAATCCGCTTAGCTTCTTTATGGAAATATCTCGTCCTCTAAAGCCTAAGTTAAATTTGTTTTCAGGAGTGTTGTAAGAAGGAATAATCGGATCATCGGATTGTTTATTCAAAACATTCCAAGAATAATTCCCATTGAGCGCATAATGATCCCCCAAGTAGTAATTGATACCTAGAGAAAAGCCCTGAGTTGTAATCGTTTCCCTAGAATTGGTTGCTACACGATATACATTGTTGATATAAGCCCCTCCCAAAGGCTGAACAAAAATATCTGCTCCATTAATGAATCCGATAAAATTTGTATAAAAATTAAAGTAATAATTCATATCGACATAAACAGATTCGAAGAATATGGCTCGATATCCTAGCTCCATGCATTTCACTTTTTCAGGCTGAATAGGATCGAGACTGAAGTATTCTAAAGTATCCGCATTTTCGGAATAAAAGAAATTCCGTAAGGACTCGATGGTGACCAAAGAATCATAACCACTTATATTCCCCACTAGTCTGGCTCGACCTACATTGTAATACATGTACTGATTGAGTAGGGTTGGATTGCGAATGGCCGCAGAGAACGTACCTCTTAGCGTATGTTTTTTATTGGGTTGCCAAATGAGAGAGACGGCTGGAGAAGGTAAAAACTTAAAGTTTTGATTTTTATCGACTCGCATTGTAGCCTTGAAAATCCACTTATCGTCATCAAATCGCTTTTCAATCCCCCCGTATAATCCAAATTCTCTATTGATAATGGTTACACCATTGGTATCACTGAATAAGGATCCTCCCGACCTCGGATTATAAATACGACCATTTGCCCCTAAAGTGAATTTTGCAAATTCCGTATTGAATATTTTTTCTCCATGAAGATGATACAAAGCTGATTGATCTTGAATTCTCGAGCCTCCCTCCAAGAAAGATGTTTTCGAGGTGATATCATTCAATAAAGAATCGAAACGAGCAGTTCCTGGCTCGTAAAAGTCTGACATACTCCAATTTTCATAAGCTCCATTGGCATAATTCGCTGCTTCCTGATGCCAAACATACATAGAGTCTGGATTTGATAAAACAACATTTTGAATGGCATCAAGATCAAAAGGAACACCGATTTGAGGTTCCCAAACCACATCATCGTCCAATTCTTGAACACGGTCAACTATATTGGCAGACCAATACTGGCGATAACGCTCACTCCAATCCCAATCGTCTGCAGCAGCGTCTTGCAATAAATAGGCTGTCAAGACCGCATCATATGAATTTCCAGCATCTTCATTTGTGGCGTAGGCACGGATGAAAAAATCATCCTTTTTACGAAGCTCTAATCGGTTCTGAAAAAACAAAATATCCTTCAAACTGAATCGATTATCCCCTTGATAGACTGTTGTTCCAGTACCAAAATTAGAAGCCATAATTACTTCCCCATCAGGATTAATCAA
>CAJWCX010000221.1 GCA_913031405.1 uncultured Flavobacteriales bacterium
GTAATTATTTAACAAGACAGCCCTGACTAACCATTCGAGATAATTCATGTGATTTTATTTTTCTTTTTTTTAAAAAATCAAACCTAAAAATGATATCTTTGGGCGCATTTAAAAATGCAAATTAACTCCTAATTTATCAATAATGTCAAAGCAAAAAAACAAATATTCAGACAAAGAGTTACAAGAGTTTAAAACACTTATTCTAAATAAATTAAAAGAAGCTCAAGACGATTACAGTCTTCTAATTGGATCCCTATCTCATAATGATGACCATGGTACAAATGATACGGGCAGAACTTTTAATATGATGGAAGATGGCTCCGAAACTTTATCACGTGAGGAGCTGGCACAATTAGCCGCTCGTCAGGAAAAATTCATTAAAAATCTTCAAGCAGCATTGATCAGAATTGAAAACAAAACATATGGAATTTGCAGGGTTTCTGGAAATTTAATTGCAAAAGAAAGATTAAAATTAGTCCCTCATGCAACAATGAGTATCGCGGCTAAAAATGCCCAAAACAAATAAGTGAAAAAACAACTTACCACTGTCATTATTACAGTGTTTTGTCTATTATTGATAGATCAAATTATCAAAATATGGATAAAATCACACTTCATTCAGGGGGAAATTCCAACCCCTCTTTTGGGTGATTGGTTTCAATTGCATTATATAGAAAACCCGGGCATGGCCTTTGGAACAACTTTTGGTTCCGCTATGTGGCATAAACTGGCCTTAAGTATTTTTCGCATTTTAGCTATTATAGGAATTGGATATTACATTTGGACAGAATTAAAAAAGAATGTCAAAACTGACTTTCTTATTGCTATCGGATTAATCTTCGCTGGTGCCGTGGGAAATCTAATCGATTCAGCATTTTACGACTATTTATTTTCATTTGATCCCTGTAACTTCTACAATCAAATGGAGGGATCTGGAAACTTTATCAAGTGTACCCATGTTGGTTCTAATGGACTTCCTTACGAAACCATTCAAGAAGTTCGTCATCATGGATTTCTATTAGGAAATGTTGTGGACATGTTTCAATTTAATGTAACATGGCCTTCGTGGGTTCCTTGGGTAGGAAAATCACAGATATTTCCTGCTATATGGAATTTTGCTGACGCCTGTATTACTTGTGGTGTAGGCATGATTATAGTTCGAAACAAAACTTATTTCCCGAAGGAAAAAAAGACCTCAGCCGATTAAAAATCCCACTTCATATTTCTGTCATCAAGAATCGCAAAAGATATTTTCCAATCTGCACGTGGCGCTGATTTATTGGCATTAGAGAGCACACCATAAATCCCTACCCGAAGTCTGCGTCTCGAAAGCTTAAAGTTTCTCTCTAAACCTACCAATCCCTCATAGTGTAGCCAATCATGTTCACGAACATGTAATATTCCAGCACCAAAAACCAAACCTATTCTTGTTTTTTTCATGAAAGGAATTTTATTGATAATAGATCCGTTATCATGATGAACAAAGTGCGCCTCTATAGACAAATCACTTGTTCTGAGCAAAGTATCTAAGCCTTGAAAAGAATATAAAGGATTAGAAAACCAAAGAGGGTCACTTCTTCGTTGAAATTTAAAATCAGGATCTCGCAGTATTTTAGCACTTAAAAATTTACCACCAGATAGGCGATAATTAGAAGTGCCAATGGTACCTATTTTAAAAGTTTGTGAAATGCTTCCTTGCAAATAATGATGGTTTAAATCACTACCCAACAAGTCTGGAATACCACATTCATAATTAACTCTGAATGTTGGCCATGCAGAGCCTAAGACAACTTTCCGATAGGGTTCCCGCATATACTTTTGCATCGGTGTAAACCAAATTTCAACATCTCCAATTAAGGCTTGATAAGGTTCAAAAGTTGAAGGCTGGTTGTTGGGAAGAACCTCATCAACTGACTCAACAAAATCATATCCCTCTAAACTTCTTCTCTCACAAAATTCACCACCTACACTCATGTAAAATCCGTTAAATATTTCATATTCAATAGAAGTGTTCAGCTGAGTGGCCTCAATAAAATTTTCTCGTTTGTATATTTGAGTAATAGCATCATAACCTCTAATTACATCAAAATCATGACTAAAAGAGGCTCGAATCCTACCTTGCCGAAATGGATCAAACTTGTACTTCCACCAAGTATCTCCCTTGATGTCATTGTTCAAAAAACCTATAGAAATCTGAGTGTATGAATCTAAAGTTCGCTCATCCTTCCATTTCTTAAAATAATCAAAGTTTGGAGAAATCCTAGGTCCTGCAATATATACAGGTCGAAGAGTAGTTGCCAAACTACCAATCGTCCACTGATGTCTTTTCGTTCGGTTTCTATGATCTACACCGAACCAAATCACCTTCAAAAAAGTAACTTTATTAAATACCTTATCAATACTATCTCTGTATTCTCGCCTGTTTTGATAATCACGAATACTATCCTTTTTTAAAATGAATTCAATTTCTTCAGCCGTTAGTTTATCTTGACGTTCACCCTCCCAAAATGACGAGTCCTTTTCATATGCCTCTTTTTCAGTGACTGCCAATTCACGATTGAAAAACTTTTTGGAAAACTGAGGATTGAAATCATAATCCGAAAAAATAGCTGTTGTATTACAAATAGAAGATTCACTTTTATTTTTCACACCATAGCTTAAATTTTGTTTTGACAATACACAAATAGAATCTCCAAGGCACGCATAATCCTGCTGAATAGTGAAGTAATCATAGAATAAAAGGTTTCCTTTTTTCATTGTCAATTCGAGCTTCTGAACCAGCCAAAGAGAATCAATTACCCATATATAGCCTTCTAAAGTTGAAGTCGCTGAAGCTCTTGGCTGAATTCTGATTTTTGAAACCTTATAAGCATCTTCCTCATATTGCTCAACCAATCGATATTTATAGGATAAAATTCCAGGTATGGATATAGGTGAACTGATTGGATTTTGATGTAAATCATCAAGTCGTAAGAGGTTTTCAAAAAAATTAAAATTCGCCTTCACAGTTGTCTTGTAATAAAGGTTTCGATCCCTACCCCTTAATGTATATGCGTTTCTAAGTTCTTTAACTTTATTACCAGGCGCATAGTTTCTTTCGAGCTGTACTTCAAGAAGATTCATCGTATCCTTATCCTCAAAATCGTTATCTAACAAATCATCATGATTTCTAGCGCGCTCTTGTTTTCTTATGATTTTTTCTTTTGCTTTGATATATACATCAACCGTGTGCGCGTAATTCCATGGGTTAATTTGATCGCGTTTCGAAACCACCTTTTTCATAATTTCTCTACCGGGATTGGTGCGTTTTGTTGTAATATTTACTGCATCTAAGTCATGAACCTTACTAGGGAAAAGCTGCATGTTTTTAATAATATTCCTTTCATTAATTGATATATAAGCTTCGCGTGAATCAAAGCCTGAAGCACTGAATACCAAAAAGTATTCGCCACGAGCGGTACTTATTTGATACTTGCCCTCTAAATCAGCAACTGTACGCTGAGCTGGGTCATTTTTAATAAAAATTTTAGCAGATGGAATGGGATTTTGATTTTCATCGTATACCACACCATCAACAAAATACTGGGCTATGCCATAAAATGAACATG
>CAJWCX010000222.1 GCA_913031405.1 uncultured Flavobacteriales bacterium
AGCATCGTTTGAAAAGTCTAAGGGGCTGCGATAATGTGCTTGTAAAATAAAAAAACGCACCGTCATAGGGTTATAGGCACGTTCTAATAAGTCGTGGCTACCACTAAAAAATTCTTCAAGGTTAATGAAGTTGCCTAAGGACTTACCCATTTTTTGTCCATTGATGGTAATCATATTGTTGTGCATCCAATATTTAGCGGGGTCGCATTTATTACAAGCGTTAGATTGGGCTATTTCTGCTTCGTGATGTGGAAAGACTAAGTCCATACCACCACCGTGAATATCAAATGTGTCACCTAAGTATTTGCTGCTCATAGCCGAACACTCCAAGTGCCAACCCGGAAAGCCATCTCCCCAGGGAGAGGGCCAATGCATGAGGTGCTCTGGAGGAGCTTTTTTCCAAATTGCAAAGTCCACCGGACTTTTCTTTTCACTTTGTCCTTCTAGAGCTCTTGTATTTTCTAAAGTGTCTTCTAAATTTCTTCCTGACAATTTACCATAAGCAAAATCTTTATTGTATTTGTTGACATCTAAATAAACCGAGCCATTGACCTCATAAGCATAGCCGTTGTTGAGAATAGTTTTGACCATCTCTATTTGTTCTATTATGTGTCCTGTAGCGCGTGGCTCTATAGATGGCGGTAAGCAATTTAAGGCTTCCACAGCTTTGTGATATTTTATTGTATAAAACTGCACCACCTCCATAGGCTCTATTTGTTCTAATCGTGCCTTTTTAGCAATTTTATCTTCCCCATCATCTGCATCGTCTACTAAATGCCCAGCATCAGTGATGTTACGCACATAACGAACTTTAAGTCCTAAATGCTGAAGGTAACGAAAGACAATATCAAAAGTTATAGACGGTCTAGCATGACCTAGGTGAGGCTCACCATAAACGGTAGGTCCGCAGACATACATACCTACGTGACTAGGAACTAAAGGAACAAACACTTCTTTTTGACGACTTAGTGTATTGTAAATGTGTAAATCCAAACTCATTATGGGTTATTCGGTAATTAGTTTTTTAATGTTCTTCAGCATGTCCGAAGTCATTTCTTGCAAATTAACGGAACTTTTCCAATTCCAATCCTTAAAAGCTGAAGAATCATCAATATTTTGTGGCCAACTGTCTGCAATAGCTTGTCGGTAGTCACTTTTGTAATGCATTTCAAATTTTGGAATATATCTTTTAATCTCTTGTGCTAACTCTTTTGGGCTAAAACTCAAACCAGCAATATTGTAAGATGAACGTATTTTAATATGCTCTGCTACTGCGTCCATAATTTCTAAGGTTGCTCGAATAGCATCGCTCATATACATCATAGGCAGTGTAGTGTTTTCACTTAAAAAACTCGTATAACTTTTATTTTTTATAGCCTCGTAAAAAATATGAACCGCATAATCGGTTGTGCCACCACCTGGTTGTGATCTCCAGCCAATTAGTCCTGGGTAGCGAACACTTCTTACATCAACTTTAAACTTTTGATGGTAGTATTCACACCAACGTTCACCTGCTAATTTACTAATACCATAAACTGTATTTGGTTCCATTATGGTGTGCTGTGGAGTCATAATACTAGGAGTTGTTGTTCCAAATACTGCTATGGAGCTTGGCCAAAATATTTTTTTAATATATTTTTCTTTTGCAAGATCTAAAACATAAGATAGTGAGCTCATATTCAATTTCCATGCTAGCTCGATGTTTTGTTCTGCTTTGGCGGATAATAACGCAGCTAATAAATATACTTGAGTAACTTGGTATTTTTTGACAATTTTATAAAGTAATTCTTTGTCCATAACATCAAGGGGCTCAAACGGACCGGATTCAACCAAAATATCAGATTTTTTTTGTCTAATATCAGAAGCAATTACGTTTGAATTGCCATATACACTTCGTAGCTCATTTACTAACTCAGTGCCAATTTGGCCAGATGATCCGATTACTAGTATAGTATCTTTCATTTGAAAATATTAATTTACAAATATAGTATTTAGTGCATATCTATAATTCAATTTAACTGTCATTTACTATTTCTTTATGTACCTTTGATCTAATAAATGATTTCTTTAATGGACCCTAATGCACATAAAAAAGGCTTGCGGAACAAGCTGAGTAAGGAACAAGCGCTAAAGAAGCTAGAATCTGAAAATTTTTTCAGAAAAACGCTTTCTTTTTATCGCTATGTAATCATAGAAAACCCCGAGCAGTTTAGGGATAAATTGTTTAAAGACTGGGGCGATTTCGATTGCTTAGGAAGGATTTATGTTGCTAGAGAGGGAATTAATGCCCAAATGAATGTGCCTGAGCAACATTGGGGAAAATTTATTGCGACACTGAATAAGTATGAGGAGTTAAAACATATTCCCCTCAAAATTGCTGTCGAAGATGATGGTAAATCTTTTTATAAGCTCACCATTAAAGTAAGAGAACAAATTGTAGCTGATGGTTTATCTGTTGACGAATACGACGTGACTGATGTTGGTCAGCACCTTGATGCTCAACAATGGAATGATGCCATAGAAAAAGGAGCGATAGTTGTGGATATGCGTAATCACTACGAAAGTGAAATTGGTCATTTTGAAAATGCTATCTGTCCACAAACCGAGACCTTTAGAGAAGAATTGCCAGAGGTAAAAGATATGTTGAAAGGGAAAGAGGATAAAAAAGTGTTACTGTATTGTACTGGCGGTATACGATGTGAAAAAACTTCGGCATACCTCAAGCATCACGGTTTTAAAGATGTTAATCAATTGCATGGAGGTATTATTGATTATGCTCGACAGTTAAATGAAAATGAGGACTTAGAGAATAAATTTAAAGGTAAAAACTTTGTGTTTGATGAACGTTTGTCTGAAAGCATAAGTAAGGACATAATTAGTAGCTGCCATCAGTGTGGTAAACCTTCTGATACACACGTTAATTGTAACAATGTTAATTGTAATTTATTGTTTATTCAATGTCATAGTTGTCAAGAAAAACATCAGCAATGTTGTTCTTCGGATTGTTTGATGATTATTCAACTACCTGAAGACCAACAGCAAAAGCTAAGACAAGGAAAGAAAAATAAAAAACGATTTCATAGTCATAAGCGAGTAGATTTGTCAAAATCGTTTAAAAAGTAAAAATTTTTATAACTTACTAAAAAATTAAAGTATGCCATTTTATCACAAATTAGGAACGATACCCCACAAAAGACACACTGTTTTTTCTAAACCAAAGGGTGGGATATATTATGAGCAATTGTTTGGGACAGTCGGCTTTGACGGTATGTCTTCTTTGTTATACCATACTCACCGACCGACAATGGTTAAAGATATCAGAGGAGCAAAAGATATTAGTCCCAAAATTGCAGTTGAAAAAAATCTGAAGTCGCTTAGTTTTAAAGGCTTTAATGTAAAGCCTACACCCGACTATTTAGAAAGTAGAGTCGCTGTACTTATCAACAACGATTGTCATATTTCGTTGGCTGCACCTCAGCAATCTATGAGAGATTATTTTTATAAAAATGCCGATTGCGATGAGATGGTTTTCGTTCACAAAGGAACAGGAACTTTACGCACCATATTGGGTAACCTAAAGTATGGGCCAGGCGATTATCTGATG
>CAJWCX010000223.1 GCA_913031405.1 uncultured Flavobacteriales bacterium
ATCCTCATGATGTTTCTATAACAAGGGAAGCTCCAAATTACAGTATTAAATAAACCAAACTCATGCAAAAAATATCTTTCTTTTTATTTTCTTTTTTCTTTTCATCTGTGCTATTGGCTCAAAACGAATTGGTGGTTATGGATGTTGCCGGTGAACCTGTAAGTAAAGATGAATTTTTACAGATTTATCTAAAAAACAACAATGATCCAAAATTCGATAAGGCTTCTTTAGATGAATACATGGAATTGTTTACAAAATTCAAACTAAAGGTTGCTGAAGCTGAAGCTCAAGGCTATGATACTGTTCCGAAATTGAAAAGAGAATTGGAAGGATATCGAAAGCAATTAGCTCTGCCATATTTGATTGATAGTGCTGCAAATAAGGAAATGGTAAAGGAGGCATATAATCGATTAAAAATTGAGATTCGAGCCTCACATATCCTCATTCGTTTAGGACCGAATGCAAGCCCTAAGGATACCCTTAAGGCGTACAACAGACTTTTAGAGCTTAAAGAAAGAATTGAAAAGGGAGAAGACTTTGGAAGAGTTGCGAGATCTAAGAATAGTTCACAGGACCCATCTGTTAAAGATAATGGTGGAGATTTAGGTTATTTTACCGCTTTTCAAATGGTTTTTCCATTTGAGGAAATGGCTTACAATACACCCAAAGGTCAGGTTTCTGATCCTTTTCGTACCAAGTTTGGGTATCACATCCTTCAAGTAACAGATACAAGACCAGCTCGAGGAACAATAAAAGTAGCTCATTTAATGGTGGCGACTCCGCAAGGAACATCAGAGCAGGAGATGGTTTCGGCCGAGAAAAAAATTAATGAAATTTACTCGAAATTGAAAGATTCTATCACCGATGAATATTGGAGAAAAATGGTGTCAAAATATTCAGAAGATCCATCTTCCGTTAACAAAGCTGGTGAATTACCGGCATTTGGTTCTGGTACTGCTCAACGAATGGTTCCCACTTTCGAGGATGCAGCTTTCAGTATTAAGAATGATGGGGATATTTCAGTCCCGGTTCGTACTGATTTCGGGTATCATATTTTGAAAAGATTATCTTGGAAGGATATTCAATCTTTTGATCAGATGAAAAAGGAACTTCAAAAGAAGGTCAATAAGGATGAACGGTCAAAAAAAACTCAGGATATTTTTGTTTCAAAACTGAAAGTAAAGTACAATTTTGAAGAATCCGATAGTCAATATTTGTCTTGGTTTGTTGAGAATTTAGATTCCACTTATTACATTGGAAAATGGAACGCAGACAAATTGATTACAGACGGGGTTTTATTTTCAATAGGGGATAAAACTTACAGACAAAAAGAATTTTCGGCATTTCTTATGAAGGCATATAGAGGCATGCGACATAAGTCTTTTGATGTCATTGTTGATATGCAATACAAACGTTGGGTGAAAAAGAAAATACTTGAATATGAGGAGTCGCTTTTAGGTCAAAAATACCCAGAATATAGAGCGCTTGTAAAGGAGTACCATGATGGAATTATCTTGTACGAGATTATGTCAGATATGGTTTGGAACAAAGCAGTGAAGGATACTTCAGGTTTAAAATCTTTTTATGAAAATCAAAAGATGAATTATATGTGGCCCGAACGTATCGAGGCCATGGTTTACTCTTGTGCTTCAGATGAGATTGCAGCAGAGGTTTTCCAATTGTTGAAAAAGAAGAAAAACACTTCTGATAAAATCCTCGAAAAAATCAATGATGGCACAGAGTTAAATTTGGACGTTTCTATGAATAAATATGATCCATTAACCACTGATTTCTTATCGGGAAGAGATTTTATGGAAGGTAGAAACACACCTTTTGAATTTAATGGTAAGCATTACGTTATATGGGTGAGTAGTAAGTTACCTGTTATGCCTAAAGAGCTTTCTGAAATTAAAGGAGCTGTGATTTCAGATTATCAGGCTCATCTTGAAAAAACATGGTTGTCCGAATTGTCTTTGAAGTATCCTGTTCATATCAATTACGATGTGTTATACAATCTAGGATCAAATGACTAGGCAAACGTATTTATTCTTATTCCTTTTTATTTGCTCTTTTTCATTTGCTCAAAATGGTAAAATAGTGAATCGGATATTGGCTCAGGTCGGAGATAACATTATTCTTTTGTCTGACGTGGAAAATCAAAAACTACAAGCTAAACAGGCTGACATGGAAATTGGGGAGAACTTTTCTTGTTCCGTGTTGGAACAATTGATGATTCAGGAGCTCCTTGTGAATCAAGCCAAGTTGGACAGTATTTTTGTTTCTGATGAACAGGTTGATGCTGAAATGGAAAACCGTCTTCGGATTATCGAAAAGGATATGGGAGGACGAGAGAAACTAGAAGAATTTTACGGAAAAACAACTTCTCAAATTAAAGATGAATTTCGATCAGTAATTAAGGATAGAATTTTATCTCAGGAAATGGAAAGAGCCATCACTACTGATATATCGGTAACTCCAAAGGAGGTAGCTCATTTTTTTGAATCACTCCCAAAAGATAGTGTTCCTTTCATTAATATGAAATTGAGTTTTCAGCAAATAGTAATTTATCCAGACATCAATCAGGATGATAAAAAAAGAGCCTATAACGAATTAAAAGAGGTTAAGGATTTAATCCTCAACGAAGGAAAGAGCTTTGAGACGATGGCCCGTATTCATTCTGATGATCCAGGGAGTGCTGCCCAAGGAGGGAAAATAGCGGCGTCTAGGGGAATGATGGTTCCTCAATTTGAATCTACCGTTTTTAACCTAAAAGTGGGTGAAGTATCAGAAATTATTGAAACCCAGTATGGATACCATATTATTAAATTGATGTCCAGAAAGGGTGATGACTATGAGTGTTTACACATTTTAAATATGCCCGAATTCAGTAATGATGCCATCAATATGGCATCCATTCAAATGGAGAAATGCTTTGCTCAGCTGAATCAAAATGAAATTACTTGGGAAGAGGCAGTCATCAAATATTCGAATGACGAACGAACGCAACAAAATTTCGGAATCATCACCAATCCAATTACGGGAGACCAATTGTGGGATATGGAAGATTTAAACCAAGTTGATCAGCAAATATATTTATTGACTGATGCGATGGAAAAGGGCGACATAACCTCTCCTAATTTGTATGTTGATATTTATGAAAGAAAACAGGGAATTCGAATTGTTCGTTTAATGGAACGCTACGAGCCTCATATAGCCAATTTGAAGGACGATTACACATTGATTAAATCAGCAGCTGAGAACAATAAGAAACAGAATTCTATGGGCTCTTGGATTGATTCAAAGATATCAAATGCATTTATTCGCGTGGATGAGTCTTATCAGGATTGTGAATTTTCACATCAATGGTTTGCTGAACCAAATAAACAATAAGATGACAGATAAAGAAAAAATAGATCAATTGGTAACGAGTTACCAAAGATTAAAGAAAGAGATTGCAAAGGTGATTGTTGGTCAGGAAGATGTTGTTGACCAAGTTTGTATTTCCATTTTTTCTCGATCTCATTGTCTATTGGTGGGAGTTCCGGGATTGGCAAAAACTTTATTAGTAAATACAATATCACAGACGTTGGGTTT
>CAJWCX010000224.1 GCA_913031405.1 uncultured Flavobacteriales bacterium
ATTCAAAATAACTTTAATGATCTATGCGCATCAATTCGACATACCATAGTTGATATTCTTATGGATAAATTAGAACAAGCTTCAATACAAACGGGAATAAAAGAAATCGCCATTGCTGGTGGCGTTTCTGCCAATTCAGAATTGAGGAGACGTTTGTTGAAAAAAAAGAGCCAAGGTTGGAAAATTCATATACCAAAATTCGAATACTGCACAGACAATGCCGCAATGATAGCTATTGCTGGAAAATATGCCTTTGATAAAGACATTTTTGCTGATCAAAAAATAGCAGCGAATCCAAGATTGCCTTGGTGAAATCAGATTAAGCACTTTGAATTTCGATAAATTATACTATTTTAGTAGCCCCCAAAAATTTTATCCTATGGACACATTACTTGTAGAAAAAGAAAGCATCCCATCACTATCGTTTACTGATAAGTCTCGTGTTCAACAACATCCTAATCTCAGAAAACAAATTGATAAAGCAACAATTTTAGGAAACATCCATCGACGCAAAGTTTCTATTGTTTTCGAAGACGATCATGGCACGAAACGTGTTGATACCACTATATGGGCATCAGGCGCGAAGTATGTTTGTCTGAAAGGAGGCGTTTGGATTCCCATTAGCCGACTCAAAGAAATTAAGGTATAATATAATGAAGATATTTTTTTTATGGCTTCTCCTATTGGGGGGGCATCACTCATTTACACAAAACAAAGTAAAATGGGTTTTGGATTTTGACTCAGAACGGAATTGTCTCCAGATTAAAGGAGATATAGAAGAGGGTTGGCACTTATATTCCATAAAAACTGATCTGAATGCTGGTCCCATACCTGTCAAAATCAAAACAAAAAAGTCCAAATATTTTCGAACCAAAAATGATTTTGTTGAAAAATATGATGCCATAAAAGTTTTTGATGCCAATTTTGATTCTGATGTTTATATATTTGAAAAAAAATATTTCTCTGAACAAAAAATTAAACTTAAAAAAGAGGCTTTAGCGGAGGTCACTGTCACCTACATGGTCTGTAACGATCAGATGTGTCTCCCTCCCATTGATAAACTTCTTTCCCTTAAACTCAATGTAAATGAATAAGCTAAAAACCCTTTTATCGATCTTCACCATTATCTTCTTTTCACTGAATAGTTATGCTCAGCCTCAAGGGGATTGGACGGATAATGTAAACTGGTCATTCTCTGTTGAAAAAATCAACAATTTTGAAGCATACATTGTAGGTAGGGCCGAGCTAAGAAAACACTGGCATATTTTTTCTGTGAATCACGATCCAGATAAAGCCGACTTTACAGGATGGCCAACAACCTTTACATTCACTCCAAACAAAAATTACAAGCTGAGAGGAAAGTTATCAGACGGAAAAAGACCAAAAGTTTTTAAAGATGAGTTGGGTACTCAGCTTTTTTTCGAGGACGTGGGAATCTTCAAACAAAAAATTGAGGTTTTGACAAAAGAATCTTTCAACATCGATTTTGCCTATGAATTTCAAATATGCGATGAAAACGGTTGTCTTTTCCCTCCTGAACAAGAACATACAATCTCCATAGGAGGTTTTATACCCAAAGAATTAAGAAACGAGATAGATGAAGATGAAACCAAAAGTATCGAACTTTTAAACGAAGGAGATAGTTCGCGAACGGCATTAGAGGTACCCACTGAGGAAGCGGCAATTGAAAATGACGAAGACACTACAACAGCCAGCTCCTCAAAAAAAGAAGATTCAACCAAGGATTCAAGTAGCTTACTACGTATATTCTTCTTAAGTTTTATTGGAGGATTTATTGCCTTATTGACACCGTGTGTATTTCCAATGATTCCAATGACTGTTACCTTCTTTACGAAGCAATCACAAGATAAAAAGAAAGGCATATTTAACGCACTTATTTATGGCTTATCAATCGTGGTTATTTATGTGGCCCTTGGTTTGCTGGTTTCCGCAATTATGGGTCCTACAGGCCTCAACGAGCTTTCGACTAATGTCTACATGAATCTCTTTTTCTTTTTAATCTTTATGGTTTTTGCATTTTCATTCTTGGGGGCGTTCGAAATTCGGATGCCTGCGGCATGGGTAAATAAAGCAGACAGTAAAGCAGACAAAGGGGGCTTTGTGGGTATCTTCTTTATGGCTTTCGTACTTGGTTTAGTATCATTTTCTTGTACGGGGCCCATCATTGGTACACTCATCGTGGAGGCTGCTCAAGATGGAAGTATGATAGGCCCTGCTATTGGAATGTTTGGTTTTTCATTAGCATTGGCTATCCCATTTA
Organism: uncultured Flavobacteriales bacterium; assembly: GCA_913031405.1. Classification (GTDB taxonomy): domain Bacteria; phylum Bacteroidota; class Bacteroidia; order Flavobacteriales_D; family Crocinitomicaceae; genus UBA952. The sequence continues at coordinate 2,282 of CAJWCX010000224.1, forward strand.
CCTTATTTGCAATTTTCCCGGGGTGGCTCAACTCCTTGCCTCAATCGGGAGGGTGGCTGAATTCAGTGAAGGTGGTCTTAGGACTCTTAGAAATTGCATTAGCTCTAAAATTCCTGAGTATGGTTGATTTGGCCTATCACTGGGACTTCCTTACAAGAGAAATTTTTGTTGCCCTTTGGTTTGTTCTTTTCTTAACTATTGGAATATACCTACTTGGCTTCATTAAATTTACGCACGACTCGGAGGTTGATAGAATCAGCGTGACACGCTATTTTTTCGCCATGTTTTCCTTAGCGTTTGCTGTTTATCTTTTACCAGGAATGTGGGGAGCTCCTTTATCTATGATTGACGGCGTTGCTCCACCAAGAACGCACTCTGAGGACAATTTCAGATTCGTTAAGGGAAGCCCACAGGATATTGCCTTCCAAATTGAAAAAATGAAGGACACCACTTTTCAAGAGTACCGATCAAAAATGCATGAAGTTGGAGACGGCTCCATTCTTGTATTTCACGATTTAGAGGTTGGGCGTGAATATGCGAAAAAAACAAACAAACCGGTCATGCTTGATTTTACAGGGCATGCATGTGCAAATTGCCGAAAAACAGAATCCACTGTATGGACCAATAGCCAGATATTACCCATCCTTCAAAGGGACTTAGTGATTGTCTCATTGTACTGTGATGATCGTGAAAAGCTTCCTGAATCAGAATGGAAATATTCAGATGCTATCAAAGGAAAAATTAAAACCGTTGGAAATAAATGGTCAGATTATCAGGTGCGAACTTATGGTAAAAATGCACAGCCATTATATGTCATTCAAGATACTGAAGGTAATAACCTTACAGAACCGATAGGCTATACCCCTGGAATAGAGAATTATAAATCCTTCTTGATGGAAGGAATCGATAAGTTCTCCAAACAGTAATAGTGAAACCTTATGAAATTATGTATTGCTGAGAAACCGAGTGTGGCCAGAGATTTAGCAGAAATACTCGGAGCAAAAGCAAGACACGATGGGTACTATGAAGGCAATGGTTATTTGGTTTCATGGACCTTAGGACATTTATGTACTTTAAAAGAACCTCAGGACTACAATGAGAACTGGAAGTACTGGAAAATTGAGGATCTTCCTATTCTACCTACGAACTTTGGTATCAAAATCAAAAACAATCAAGGTGTTCAAAAGCAGTTCAAACTGATTGAAAATTTATTGGCACAAGCCACTGAGGTGATCAATTGCGGGGATGCTGGACAGGAAGGAGAGCTCATACAGCGTTGGGTTTTAATAAAAGCCAAGTGTAAAG
>CAJWCX010000225.1 GCA_913031405.1 uncultured Flavobacteriales bacterium
AAGAAAGAGAGGGGCAGTCATTATATTCTTTGTGATATGTATCCTTTTGCTATTAATTCCTCGTCTTTTGACGTACTTTAGTAATTCTACTGAAATTTTGATGACCACAGAACAGATTCAACGTTTTCAAGAAACTTCGGTGGTAGCCGCTAAAAAAAAATACCATGAATCTTCCTCAGCAAAGAAGAAAGATAAAAGACAATACCTCGCTCCCGCCACTCGCTTTAATCCAAATCAATATCAGTTGTCTGATTGGATGGCTTTAGGCCTATCCGAAAAGCAAAGTCAGGCCGTTTTGAATTTCGTCAAACGGGGGATATACTCGAATCGTTCTCTACAAAAGATATACGCTCTTCCGCAGCAGGCTTATCACCTCTTAAAAGATTCCACATACTATGAAATAGAGCAAAGATCATATGAATCGAAGGAAGGGCAGCACTCACCCGAAGTCAAACCCCTTTTAGAAATAAACTCAGCCAGTAGGGATGAACTTATGGGCTTAAGTGGAATAGGAGTGTTTTATGCCAAACAGATTATAAAGTATAGAGATGAGTTGGGGGGATTTAGATTTAAAGAACAGCTTTTGGAGGTGTGGAAAATGCGATTAGAAACATACGAAAAGGTTCTTCCTCAGATTTATTTTGACACCTCTAAAATCAATAAAATCAATCTCAATAGTTGTTCTGTTGAGATCTTAAAAAGTCATCCTTATTTGGATTATTATCAGGCCAATTCAATTTTTAAAATGCGTCAACAAAAAGGACGTTACATTTCTTTCGATGAGCTACTAGAGTCCAAACTCATCGATGAGGAGCAATATAAGCGAATATTGCCTTATCTGTGCCTAAAATGATTTTAATCATTTTTATCATGCCTCATTCTTCCTGTTTGTAAACGGATATAAAACGTAAATTATTTGAGGAATATAACTGAAAGCTGAAATCCCTTGGTTAAATTTGCAACATGATATTGGAGGATAAATTGAAATCTGTTATACGGGATGTTCCGGACTTTCCAAAGCCAGGTATTTTATTTAAAGACATTTCAACAATAATGTTAGACCCGGTTCTTTCCAAAGAGATTTTGATGGAATTGGTAGAGCAATATGCTAACAATCAGATAGATGCAGTGGCAGGAATCGAGAGTCGTGGGTTTTTATTTGGCTACCCTCTTGCCATTGAGTTGGGGATCCCTTTTATCCTTATTCGCAAGAAAGGTAAATTACCTTATAAAAAAATCAGTCATTCGTATGAACTAGAATATGGCAGTGCTGTTATAGAGATGCATGAAGATGCTGTGTGTAAAGGACAAAAGGTATTGATTCACGACGATCTTTTGGCCACAGGTGGTTCCGCTGACGCAGCTGCCGAACTCATCAAAAAATGTGGTGGCTCTGTTTATGGATTTCATTTCTTGGTGGCATTGCAATTTTTAAACGGTGAAGAAAAGCTACAGAAGCATTCTTCCAATATCGTTAATTTAGTATGTTATTAATCGAAAACAAAAACAATCAATTAATATGAATTTTGAGCTGAATGAAAATCAAAAGATGATTTCACAAATGGTGAGGGATTTCGCTGAGAAAGAAATTCGACCTCATCTTAACAAATGGGATGAGGATGAAATTTTCCCGATTGAAACTATGAAAAAAATGGGCGAGTTGGGTTTGTTGGGTATTTTTATTCCTGAGGAATATGGAGGTTCCGGATTTACTTATTTTGAATATGCAACGGCTTTAATGGAGCTTGGGAAAGTTTGTGGGGGAGTTGGATTGAGTGTAGCCGCCCACAATTCTCTTTGTACAGGACATATTTTTTATCATGGGAATGAAGAACAAAAGAAAAAGTACCTCCCTAAATTGGCTTCCGGAGAGTGGATTGGAGCTTGGGGACTCACTGAGGCGAATACGGGTTCTGATGCCATGAGAATGAAAACAACTGCTGTTCAAGATGGTGATCACTGGGTGATTAATGGGACAAAAAACTGGATTACTCATGGTTTGTCAGGGGACGTATCTGTTGTACTGATTAGAACAGGGAACTTATTAGATAGTAATGGAATAACTGCATTTATTATTGAAAAGGGTACACCTGGTTTTTCTGCTGTAAAAATTAAAGATAAGTTGGGAGTACGTGCGAGTGAAACAGCTGAGCTTATTTTTGACAATGTTAGGGTTCCTAAAGAAAATGTAATAGGAAATATAGGAGAAGGATTTAAACAGGCTATGAAGGTTTTGGATGGTGGTCGAATTTCCATAGCCTCTTTAAGCTGTGGTATTGCTAGAGGAGCTTTTGAGGCATCTGTAAAGTACGCTAAGGAAAGAGAACAATTTGGTAAGCCGATTGCAAAATTTCAAGGTATCAGCTTCAAGCTGGCGGATATGGCAACTGAAGTTGAAGCAGCAGAGCTACTTACATTCAATGCTGCGTATCGAAAAAACAATAAACTACCGGTGACCAAAGAAGGTGCTTACGCCAAGTATTTTGCATCTGAAATATCTGTAAAATGTGGTAATGAAGCGGTTCAGATTATGGGCGGTTATGGCTATACCAAAGAATATCCTGCAGAGAAGTATCTTAGGGATGCCAAGCTTATGACGATTGGCGAGGGAACATCTGAAATCCAGAAAGTTGTGATTTCACGAGAAATTTTAAAATAATTGTTGTAAGAATTAGAAAATACTTTATCTTTGCAATCCGATATAAATAAAAATATCTGTTTATTATGTTAATTATACCAATTAAAGAAGGCGAAAACATAGAAAGAGCTTTAAAAAAGTACAAAAAGAAATTTGAAAAGACCAAAGTAATGTTGCAATTACGTGGTAGAAAAGAATTTGAAAAGCCGTCTGTAACGAAAAGACAACAGATAATTCGTGCTTCATACAAGCAAAGAATGCAATCATTAGAAGGGTAACCTTCTCTGAAAATATACGTTATTAAAAGGAGTCAATAGACTCCTTTTTTTATGTTCGATAAATTCATATCATATCTGCAATTTGAAAAGCGCTATTCTGCGCATACGATTGTTGCCTACAAACAGGACTTAAATTCCTTTGTCGAATTTGCTGAAGTAAACAAAATAAACGAATTTGCAGATTTAAGTGCTTCATTTATTCGTTCGTGGATTGTTTACCTAATAGAGGGGGGTATGAAGAACAGATCGGTAAATAGAAAACTGGCTTCTCTTAGGACATTATATAAGTGGTTGCGAAAGGAGGGGTTCGTTGATCAGTCTCCTATGAACAAGATTCAAGGTCCTAAGAACGAAAGACAACTGCCCGTCTTTGCGAAAGAATCTGAGCTGTTGCCTCAAAACATAGATGGTATCTTTTCCGATGATTTTGAAGGAAAAAGGGATGCGCTTATGTTGGAGATGTTTTATCAGACGGGTATCCGATTGAGTGAACTCATTGGATTGAAGTTGAATGATATTGATGGGATGCAAATTAAGGTGCTTGGTAAAAGAAACAAAGAAAGAATCATCCCAATATCGAATCAGCTCGTCAAAAAAATTCAAATATATATTAGACTGAGGAATGAATTTCAAAAAGAAAATATGAATGTATTCATCCTC
>CAJWCX010000226.1 GCA_913031405.1 uncultured Flavobacteriales bacterium
TTTTTTCAGCGAACAAATCACCAGTTTTTTCCTGTGCTTTTTCTCCAAGTATTTGATCGATTAATTCACCTTTATTCAGTGAATTTGTTTCTGAGAGACCTAATGACGAGGCGATAACCTTCAAATCGGAAATACTTTTACTCTCTAAAGTTTTTTTGTCCATTAATTGTGATTAATAAAAATAAAGGGATTAAGAGTAGATGAAAAGATTGTGATTCATCTAATAACACACAAGTTTAAGAAAATCCTTTTAATAAACACTAAAAAGTACCTGAAAATTATGTTTTTCTCTTTTTCTTTTTAGCGGCAGGAAAAAGTATGTTGTTCAAGATGAGCCGATATCCTGGAGAGTTCGGATGTAAATTAAGGTCGGTTGGTGGGTCCCCAACGAAGTGTCTATAATCTTCGGGATCATGACCTCCATAAAATGTCCATGTTCCTTGGCCCAATTCACCGTGGATGTATCTCGCTGTTCCGATGGATTTGGTTTCTCCAAGAATAAGTACATCTGATTTAATCCGTTCTTTCTTGAAGTCAGTGGTTTGCCCCATAAAACCTTTAATTACATCCTCATGACATTGAGTAAGCATTGTAGGTACCACGTCCCATTTTGCCGAAAACTCAAACAATGTAAATTCATCTATACTTTGGGGCAAAGTTCCGTTCGTTCGTAAGTAGGTTCCATCGATATCAGAATATTCATAAACCATAGGGTTTTTATCGAGTTTAAAATCTTTGAAAGCAAATGTTTTGTCAAAATCAAGCATGGCATCGCTATTTCCCGCTGAGGGGTCTCCATCAAATACACTTTCGCAGATATCCGTGTTTTCAGCCGCTAAGGCAATGTCAAAACTGTCTGTCCCACTACACATCGTAAACAAAAAACCACCACCCAAAACAAAATTCTTAATATTCGTGGCAACGGCTAACTTAAGTTTTGATACTTTGGTGTATCCTAGCGTGGCGGCATTACTTTCTGCAACCTTGATTTGATCTTGATACCATTTTTGATATCGAGCTGATCTATAAAACTTTCCATATTGACCGGTGAAATCTTCATGGTGTAAATGTAGCCAATCGTATTCAGGCAGTCCTCCCATGACTATGGCCGAGTCGTAAATTTTGTCATAAGGAATTTCAGCGTATTCCAGTACCATAGTTACCGCATCGTCCCATGGCTGCAAGTTGGGAGGCGTGTAAACGGCAATTTTTGGAGCTTTTTCCAGTTGGACAAGTTCCATATTTACTTCTGGATTTCCTATTTCTATTTTGATCTGGTTGATCTGTCCCTCAGTTTTGATTTCATAAGAAACACCCCTAATAATCATTTCCTCCTCAATACTTTGAAGATGTGGGATTAAAAACGAACCTCCCCTGTAATTGAGAAGCCATTCTATGGTTATATCGTTATCAATTGCCCAATAGGCAATTCCATATGCCTTTAAATGATTCTTTTGGCTTTCGTCCATTTGAATCAATATTTGAGTGGATTTTCCGGAAATAGAAAAGAATAAAAGAAAGAATAAAAGGATGAATCGATTCATTTTTAGAATGGATTTGGATCGATTCCGCTTGTATCAAAGTCGCCTTTGTCATTTCCTTTAAGGGTATCATTCATCTTGCTTGGAATAGTGAATGTACCAGATTCTGGCTTCAAAGAACTTGTTCTTGAATCACTTCCGCCATTCTCATATTCTGGCACTTCATTTAGGTTGTCAAAACGGGCGTATTCATTGATGAAACGTAGTCTTACTTTACCTTGCGCACCATTCCGGTGCTTAGCGATAATAATCTCTCCGATACCAAAATTAGATTCACCAGTTTCCGCATCCTCCACAAACCCGTAGTAATCAGGTCGGTAAATAAACGAAACAATATCGGCGTCTTGTTCAATGGCTCCTGATTCCCTAAGGTCAGAAAGAATAGGTCTTTTATCACCTCCTCTTTGTTCAACGGAACGACTGAGCTGAGCTAAAGCAATAATTGGAACATTCAATTCTTTAGCAATTTCTTTAATTGATCTTGATATTGTTGAGATTTCTTGCTCTCTATTTCCATTATTTTTGCCGTCTTTTGCCGACATCAACTGAAGATAATCGATGATGATCAATTCAACATCGTATTGTGACTTTAGTCTTCGACATTTCGCTCTAAAATCGAAAATACTTAGACCGGGCGTATCATCTATGTATATAGGTGCAGTAGATAATTTTTTGATTCTTGAATGGAGTTGCTGAAATTCATCATCCCGTAAATTACCCTTCCTCAATTTTTCTCCTGGTAACCTTGATTCGCTTGACATTAATCGTTTGACCAATTGAACACATGACATCTCAAGTGAAAACACGGCAACGCCTATATTATGGTCTACAGCTATATTTCGAGCCATAGACAATACAAAAGCAGTTTTACCCATACCAGGTCTTGCAGCCAAAACAATCATATCCGACTTTTGCCATCCAGCGGTAATTTTATCCAAATCGTGAAATCCTGTTGGCACACCAGAAATTCCATCAGAATTTTGCGCTGCTTTTTCAATTTCGTCAATAGCTTCTCGAACCACATTTTGCATGCTTGAAGCTTGTTTGCTCATGTTGTTTTCAGCAATTTGAAATAAATTTGATTCAGCCGTATTGAGCAAATCAAATACATCTTTTGTTTCATTGTAGGAATCTCTAATAATATCACTACTCACCCGTATGAGTTCACGTTTGATGAATTTTTCAGAAATAATTCGAGCGTGATATTGAATGTGAGCAGAAGAAGCAACTCGATTGGTTAAAGAGGAAATATATGCGGCGCCGCCAGCAGCTTCTAATTCACCGTTTTTTTGAAGCTTTGCAGTTACAGTAACGAGGTCAATTGGTTTAGTGGTTGCAAAAAGTTCAAGGATGACTTTGAATATATATTGATGTTTTGGGTCGTAAAAACTATCTTGATTAAGAATGTCAATAGTATCATTTACAGCTTCCTTCTCTAGCATCATAGCACCGAGTACAACTTGTTCAACATCAATTGCCTGAGGGGGAAGTTTCCCACCATCACTATTGAAATTACTTGTGTTTTTTACTCTAGAAATCGGTTTTCTCTTGTCTGATGCATCCATGAAACAAATATAGGGATTAGTCCATCCCAAAGTAACTCAATCTAGATTATATTTTTCAAATAATTGTTAAGAGACGTTATCAACAATTGTTAATTAAGTTTCAATTCTTTGATGGCTTTTTTGGTTCCGATTTCTCTTGTGATATAATCCTTTTGATACTTCGGACTTCGTGCAGGTGAGTACTCACGACCATAAAAAATGATCTGTAAATGCAATTTGTTCCATAGGTTTTCAGCGAATATTTTTTTTGCATCCTTCTCAGTTTGCATGACATTTTTACCTGAGGTTATTCCCCACCTCGTGAGTAGCCTATGGATGTGCGTATCCACAGGGAAGGCAGGTATTCCATATGCTTGAGCAACAACAACAGACGCAGTTTTATGACCTACCCCAGGAAGTTCTTCCAGTAGCTCCATGTCTTTGGGTACAGCACCTTTATATTTTTTTACCAAAAT
>CAJWCX010000227.1 GCA_913031405.1 uncultured Flavobacteriales bacterium
ACCTAGAAGAAATTAAAGAGGCCTATGATTTAGGAATACTTGACGGTGTAACAACAAACCCTTCTCTTATGGCAAAGGAAGGCATTACCGGTGCCGAAAACATCACAAATCACTACATAGCTATTTGCAACATTGTTGATGGTGATGTAAGTGCTGAGGTCATCAGTACAGATTTTGATGGCATCGTATCGGAAGGAGAAAAGCTAGCTCAGCTACATTCCAATATTGTGGTTAAAGTACCTATGATTCCCGAGGGAATAAAAGCGATTCGATATTTTTCCCAAAAAGGGATTAAGACCAATTGCACCTTGGTTTTTTCAGCAGGACAAGCATTACTTGCAGCTAAAGCAGGTGCCACCTATATTTCTCCATTTTTGGGTCGTTTGGATGATGTGTCATCGGATGGACTTGATTTAATTGCGCAGATTCGCTTGATATATGACAATTATGGATTCGAAACAGAAGTTCTAGCAGCCTCGGTAAGGCATCCTATGCATATTATTAATTGCGCGGAAATAGGTGCCGATATTATGACTGGTCCGTTGAAGGCCATTAAAGCCTTAGCCAATCACCCACTTACAGATATTGGACTGAAGAAATTTCTTGACGATTACAAAAAAGGGAATCAGTAATGTTTTCTAAAGAAGAGAAAAGTGCTTTAAATCATTCTTTCTGGAATGAATTTAAGAACAGCATGAAAAAATCTTCTTCTCAGCTACAAAGAAGAGTCAATTGGGTTCAGTATCCTACTCATTTGAAGCACACCTACCTAAGACTTATTTTCGACCAAGAAAAAGCAGCTGTTTGTTATGATATTCAATTTAAAGATGAAGAAATTAGAGTTCTATTCTGGGAACAATTGATAGAACTAAGAACGCTAATAGAGAATAATATGGGGGTTTCAACTATATGGATTCAAAACTTTGAGACTAATGAAGGTGTAGTTATAAGTAGGCTTAAATGGCAGGATTGTAGTTTAAACCTTCATCAAAAAAGGGATTGGAAAAAGGCCTGCATTTTTTTCAAAGAGCGACTTCTTGAGTTTGATGCTTTCTACCAAGAATACAAGGAAATTTTGATTAATTTGATTAAATGATACTTTTGTAAAATGAAAATTATCAAAACACTATTTTTTACTCTTTTGGCTTTTCAGTTTTTTGGACAAATTTCTGTTTTTGAAACCGATTTTCAGGGAGGAATACCTTCCGAAATGACAATTATTGACAATGATTTAAATGTTCCCAATACGGCTGTCTCCGAATATACTGATGCTTGGATCTGTATTTCTGATCCAGAAAACCCGAGTGATAGCGTAGCAGCTTCAACCTCCTGGTTTACACCTATTGATACGGCAGATCGATGGCTGATCACACCCCAATTGATTTTGGGGTCTTATGGAAATTCTATTTACTGGGATTCGAAATCTCAAGATGCTTCTTATCCAGATGATTATTACATACTTGCATCTACTACTGATATGAATCCTTCAAGCTTTGTTGATACTTTGGGATACATACAACAAGAAAATTTTGAATGGACAAACCGTTCAGTTGACCTCAGCGCAGAAGGGTACGATAGTCAAAGCATTTATATCGCTTTTGTTCTTCGGACTTATGATGGATTTAAGCTTTATATAGATGATATACAGGTTTTTAAGGACGATGATGCCTCAAATCAGGAGACCTCAAATATAGAATTTCAAATGATTCCAAATCCCTGCAAGGATTTCATTCAAATTTCATCACAAAGCCTTATAGACAGGGTACAAATATGTGACCTAAGCGGACAAATAATACTATCGACAACTTCTTCCTTAATTCATACGAGCGGATTAAGTAAAGGCTCATATATCGTAAAAATATGGTCTAGCGGAAATTGTAGTCATAAAAGACTTTATAAATTGTAAAGTGCTCATAAATCCAATATTAAAACTCGTAAAAAAGGGACACTTATTTATATTGTATTTTTTAAAATAGTTCCATGAATAATGGGATATCAATGAACTCAATTCAAATCTCGACCAATGAGTTTTTTTAGCGATTCTCTCTCTCTTTGAATCCACGTTTTGAGCTTTTTAACTTCAACCTGATCCTGTGACATGATTCGATGCTGCTGTGCCCTATTCAGCTTAGCAATTCGCCTAAGTAAGGATTGATTATTTTTACTAAAATAAGTATGACTAAAGTGATTCCAAACGAAATCAATGGCCAGTTTATTAGGATGCGTGAGGTCTTGTTCAAAAAAGCGATAATCACGTAGCGCATCATTAATGATTTCATAAGAAGGAAAGTATGTCACAGGAAACTCAGACATCAATTTCTCAATTAATACAAAAAGATGCGATTTGCTTATGTTATTGGAAATAAGACCATCTTTATGATGACGTACTGGGCTAACGGTGAATACCACCTTCAATTCTTTGTTAAATGAATAAAGATTGTTTAATAGCTTCCTCCACTCCTCATGCATTTGGCCGGAAGAAATCTGTTCCTTGCTAAAGAGATTTTGATCTTGTTTATGACAATTGGCTACAATCAACCCAATGTCCTTAAGGCGATATGCCAAAGAGGTACCTAAAGTAATAAACAACCAGCTTTTGTCACTGAGATGACTTTTGACTTTAGCTTGTGTAGATTGAATCTTCTTTTTATGAGTTGATTCCGATAAAGAATAAAATAAATGAGAGGAATCCCAATCAAATACGAGCTTGTTATGCTCAAGCAATATCGAATCTGAATTCTTTACGATACAATTTCCAATGGACCTAGCCATTGGGCTGGGATGAAAAATAGTACCAAATGGGTTCGATATTACATTCAACCGATGATTTGAGGCGATGGAACCTATATGATCTGAAAAACAGCTCCCCATAAAAGCGATTTTATCATTAAAGTTGATGGATTTTTGACTCCTTGAAATGGGTACCTCTAAATGCAGATCCATGATTAATTCATTAATGATTTTGCCGTTTCAATGGCTGATAATGTTACTTTATCTCCACTCATTAATCTTGCTACCTCTTCAATACGGCCCTGCTTTGACAAGCGTTCCACATGTGTCTTACTTATTGAGTTTTCAACTTTCTTATGGACCTTGAAGTGATGACTGGATTTAGATGCGACTTGTGGTAAATGGGAAATCACAATCAATTGTGTAGACTGCCCCATTTTTTTTAGTAGTTGACCAATCTTATTGGCAACATCTCCGGAAACACCAGCATCAATTTCATCAAATAAAATTGTCGGCATTTTTTTCGTTTCAGATATTAATTTTAACAAAGCCAGCATAAATCGAGACAATTCACCTCCACTAGCTGCCTTTTCTATTTCAATGTTGGGGTGACCCAAATTTGCTGAAAACAAAAGATTAAGCTTTGTTATCCCTGTTTCGGTCATTTCACCTTCAGTCATTTCAAACTCAATATCGGTGTGAGGTAGTTTCAATGCCCTTAATTCCTCTATTATTTTTTTAGAAATAACTGTTCGTTGCTTGAGCCGAGACTCATGAAGTGATTTGGCCCTCTTGTGGACTTTTGATTCTAAATCGGCCA
>CAJWCX010000228.1 GCA_913031405.1 uncultured Flavobacteriales bacterium
TAATAAATCCGGGGTAAACTGAATTCTACTAAAATCCACACTCATAGCCTCTGAGAGCGTTTTCACGGCTAGTGTTTTTGCCAGTCCAGGCAATCCTTCCAAAAGAACATGCCCTTCTGATAATAAGGCAATAATCAAGGCGTCAATCATCTCAGACTGACCAATAACCAGCTGACCGATTTCCTTTTTTAGCGACTCAATGGACATTTTTTCAATAGCTATTTGGTCATTGAGCTTTCGGAGGTGTTCTGATGGATTCACATGATCTTTATTATCTGAAGCTTTTGTTTCACTCATATTATTCACAATTGTTGAAACAAAAATCCGAAACACTCTAATTAATGAATTGTATTTGGTGTTAATTCTTGTTAATCTTGTATTAGTGAAAAAAGAAGTTCAAAGATCTTGTTTAGAATGCAACGAAAAATTACTAGGTCGCAAGGACCAAAAGTTTTGTTGTGACTATTGTCGGAATTCTTACAACAATAAATTAAACGAAGACGCGAACAAAGCGGTTCGAAACATCAACCGAATTTTAAGAAAAAACCGAAGAATCTTATCTAATCTTAATCCCCACGGAAAAAGTAAAGTGCATCTGATCCAATTGGCCGAACTGGGTTTTAACTTTCACTATTTTACCAACATATACACCACAAAAAAGGGGCTACAGTATATTTTTTGTTACGATATGGGCTACAGAGAGATTGAAAATAATGAATACCTTCTAGTTCACAAACAAGAATACGTATCTTAAATGAGGAATGAAAATATCAAATTCGACATACATAGGAGCTCAGGGGCGATTAGCATTGATTGACCTCGAAGTACCTCGAAATTTTAACGGTAAAGTCATAGTATTTTTACATGGTTTTATGGGATTCAAGGATTGGGGTGCCTGGTCATTAGTTCAAGACTATTTTGTTGATCAAGGTTATGGCTTTTGTAAATTTAACACAACACATAATGGAGGAACCACTCAAAACGGAATTGACTTTCCAGACCCTGAGGCGTTTGGAAAGAACACTTACAGTAAAGAAATATTTGATGTTAAAAGTGTACTCCGGTGGTTAAATAACCAAATTGATCAATGGACCGGGCATATGATAGGACATTCAAAGGGAGGGGCTGTTTCACTGATTTGCGGTTCTAGATTTCATCAGATCAAGTCCGTGAGTACCTGGGCATCCATTGCATCTATTGGTGATAGGTTTCCCACAGAACAAGCTCTAGATTTATGGAAAAAAAAGGGCGTGAGACATGTCAAAAATGGAAGGACATTGCAAGAACTTCCTCAATACATTGGTCTTTATGAAGATTATTCAGAAAATCGAGAAGCATATAACCTAGAGTCAATTTGCCGTAACCAAGTAAAACCTCTCTTTATAGCCCATGGGGAAAACGATACCTCTGTGAGCCTAGATCATGGAATTCAATTGGCTAAATGGTCAGGAGTTAAACTTAACGTAATTCCTAATGCCAACCACGTTTTTGAATCCAAACACCCCTGGACATCAGATGAGCTCCCCTCTGCCCTTTATCAATTGTGCTCATTAACAGCTAATTTTATCCATAACGTTTGATGCCCTTTTTTTCAATAAATCATCTTATTTTTGTAGCTGAAATTTACCCTAAAAGAGGTATTTGATTTCAGGTATTATCTGCATTTTTTTGCACTACAGAAAAGACTACTGATTAATGAACATGAAGATTCCGATGAAAGCGAAGATCATATATGGTTCCGATACCGGGAATACAGACTATGTTATTGAAACTTATTTCTTAAATGAACTCAATCAATATTTTGATTCAGTTGAACAAATTGATGTCTATAAAATTGAAGCAGATACATGGGATTCTGATGATTTATTTATTATCGGTATACCAACGTGGTACGATGGGGAATTACAAAGTGACTGGGATGATTATGTGGATGAATTTGAACTACAAGATTTTACGGGTAAAACCTTTGCTATCTTTGGATTGGGTGATCAAATAGGATATGATGAGTACTTTGTTGATGGCATAGGCATTTTGGCTAAAATCATTATCGAAAATGGTGGTACTATTATTGGCCATTGGTCGACAGAAGGATATACATTCAGTGAATCCAAGGCTCTTGTGGATGAAAATAACTTTTTTGGCTTAGCAATTGATGAAGACAATGAAGACGAATTGACCTTTGAACGTGTTAAAAACTGGACCAAACAGATTCAAGAGGAATACCAAAACCTAGTTCTTCAATTGAATACATAAAAAAACTCAGTAACACTTCGTATTACTGAGTCTCTTTGGGTGGAAGATGGGTCTCGAACCCACGACCCTCGGTACCACAAACCGATGCTCTAACCAACTGAGCTACAACCACCATTTCGTGGCGTCAAATATAATAATTTCTTTAGAAAAAATTTAATCAAAATAAATACCTTTTAAAATCGTTATGGTTTTAACTTTACACCCTTGAAAACACTAATTCTTGTATTTATACTCTTTTCAGCCTTTGCCTATGGTCAACAAAAGCGTGTCAAAGGTTTTTGTATCGATAAAAAAGGAAAAGCTATTGAGAATGCCTTTGTTAAAGTCAACACCTCTCCTGTTCAAAATAGTTATACCGATAAAAACGGACAATATGAATTTGGATTAAACATCGGAGATTCAGTAACCTTGGTGTATAGAGCAAACGATATTACAATAAAGAAATCATTTACTATTTCAACCTCCTTTAATCAATTTCCTGATGTTGAATTCCCTGTGTTGCTCCAAGAAGGGGTGACCATCATAGAAGAACGACAAAATCCATTCGAGCTTGAAACGCTTCCATTGGTAGACGCACAAAAGCTCACAGGCAGTATTGAAAAAAGCTTGGTGTTAACCACGGCAGCAACCTCGAACAATGAACTGACAACAAACTATAATGTTAGAGGAGGTAATTATGACGAAAACTTGGTATACGTTAACGGATTTTTAGTGTACCGACCTTTTCTTACCCGTAGCGGACAACAGGAAGGGATGAGCTTTATTCATTCAGCTCTAGTAGAATCAGTAAGTTTTTCTGCAGGTGGATTTGACACCCAATATGGGGATAAACTTAGCTCGGTTCTTGACATTACTTATAAAACCCCTAAAACATTTAAGGCCTCATTAATGGCCTCATTATTAGGAGCTGAGGCTCATGTGGAACAGTCCACTGGGGAACGTTTTAACTATATAATAGGAGCCCGATACAGGTCAAACGGTTACCTATTGAATGCACTTCCAACACAAGGGTCATATAACCCGGTTTTTACAGACGCACAGATATCTACCAATCTCAAACTAACAGATAAATTGACATGGAGTACTTTGTTACATTACTCCTCAAACAACTATCGTTTTAGTCCAGAAACTTCAGAAACTGATTTTGGAACAGCTAATGAAGCCTATTCCTTTAAAATTTATTTTGACGGTCAGGAACAAACCAAATTTGAAACCATGATGGGTGGTGTCTCTCTCAAATGGAAACCGCGTGAAAAAACCAATTTGGATCTATATGCTACAGC
>CAJWCX010000229.1 GCA_913031405.1 uncultured Flavobacteriales bacterium
CATCGGTTTTCCAAATTATTGACAGGAAAAGGATTAAAGCGCTTCTGAAACTTGGCTCAATCCCAAATCACTTAAGCAAGTTTATTTTTAATTTTATCAATTTAAGAGTCTTCCTAGAGAAGTTTTGACTCATACAAATCTTCTCCCCCTTGAGAAAAACATTAAAAGAATTTAGCAAAACAGCCCATTGATGAAGAAAAACGATTATATTATTCTTGGCATCCATGATGCTCACGATGCCTCAGCCGCAATTATGGTCGGCGGCAAGATTATGGCAGCGGCCCAAGAGGAAAGATTTTCTCGCCTGAAAGGAGATTACGGCTACCCAACTAAGGCTATCGAATACTGCCTGCAAGAAATTGGCATACAGGGGTCCGACATTGACGAGGTGGTTCTCGCTTCTCATTCTTGGAATCCCGTCCTCACCAAGATCAAAAGAAACGCAAATTTTTCGGTCTCAGATTGGGTCAAGGAACAAGAGTCATATTGGATGCCAACTCTCCTTGAGGGGAAACAAGTGAATTATTATGATTTGTTCAAGGATAGGGACGACTTTAAATACGATAAGACCTACCCCATGGATCATCTCATGGATGGATATATGGACAAGTTGGAGCTGGATGAGATGGCCAATATCAGAATAGAATCCATAGCTCATTATCTGTCAGTTCCACGGGAAAAAATCCGTACCATCACCCACGAAGAATGCCATGCTTATTATTCCTATTGGGGAGCCCCTGATCGTGATGAAAAGCTTTGCCTCACTGCCGAGGGCATTGGCGATTACTCGAATGGAACAGTGTCGAGGATGTCTACGAAAGGGCGAGTGGAATTGGCGGCCACGAGAGAAAATCACATTGGGCACATCTACCAATACATAACTTTGCTTTTGGGAATGAAACCCAATCAGCATGAATATAAAGTCATGGGGCTCGCTCCTTATGCATCTGACTACGAGATTGAAAAGGCATATGACGTATTGAGTAAAGTCCTTAAGGTAGATGGTCTGAATGTTAAATTTGATCAAAAACCTAGCGATTTATACTTTCATTTCCGAGATCAACTGAATGGTTGCCGATTTGACGGAATTGCCGGAGCGGTCCAGAGAATGACCGAAGAGCTTCTCAAAGAGCTCGTTTTAAACGGTGTGAAGGAAACCGGTTTAACCTCAGTCATTTTCTCAGGGGGCGTAGCCCAAAACATAAAGGCAATGAAAAGTTTGTCTGAGCTTGAAAGAGTCGATTCCCTTAGGGTCCTTCCCGCTGCAGGTGACACGTCTTTACCAATTGGAGCCTGTTACTACGCTGCCTGGGAGCTCGTCGCTAAAGAAGAAATGCAAGAAGAAGACATTGCGCCTTTAGATCATGTGTATTTAGGGAATGAAATCGAAGAACTAGAAGTAAATGAGGTGTGCAAAAAGGCGCTAGAAAGCGGATTCATTGTTCGGGAGGCAGTCACACCCCATGAAATTGCGAGGCTATTAGGTGAAGGTTTGGTACTCGGACGTTGTGCCGGCAGGATGGAATTTGGATTAAGGTCATTGGGTAATCGCTCCATACTGGCAGATCCACGCAGATGGGACACTGTCGCCAAAATAAACGACGTGATCAAATTCAGAGATTTTTGGATGCCTTTCACCCCGTCCATTCTAGAAGACAGGGCAAAAGATTATCTAGTTAATCCCAAAGGCATCCCATCACCATACATGACTCATGCCTTTGATTCGACCCCACAGGCTCGCATGGACTTATCAGCAGCCATGCATCCCGCAGACAAGACACTTCGCCCCCAAGAGGTAACTAAGAAAAGTAATGACGCCTATTATGAAATCATTTCTGCATTCGAAAAAGAAACGGGAGTAGGTGCTCTTTTGAATACAAGTTTCAACCTGCACGGTGAACCAATTGTTGCCGATGCAAAAGATGCATACAGTACGTTTTGCAGATCTGATTTAGATGCTCTTTTGATTAATGAAAGCTTGATCATGAGAACACAGGAAAGCACCATTTTTACAGTAAAAGATGAATGATTACATCAACCAAACCTCATGTAATTTTAGCTTTGATGGGGTTTGTGACGCTTGACTGTGCCACGATAAGAAGGAAAAGGACGATCACGCTAGGTATTGGGGAAAGAACACTCCCAATTTAATCTGAATTTTATGTCTAAACGGGTAACTATTTATTCAAATGTCGGTCATTTCATTGAAGTTTTTGAAATTCAACTCGAAATAGCACAACAACACTTGGATAAAGGAGATAGCGTAGAGTTTGTATTTTGCTCCGGTTTAGTTCCAATCTGCGAAATAAACAGAAAAAAAGATATTTTTACATGCACTTATTGTATTAGCAGAAGAAATCAGGGAATAAAGTTATTAAGTAAAAAAATTAAGAAACTTAATTTAGAAAGATTCTTTGACAATAAGGATCAAAGTATAATTTCAAATTTAAAACTAAATTTTGAATCTAGAGAAGAGCTACAAAATTATAAACTGGCTGACTTTAGTATAGGCAGCTCAGTTTATTCATCGATTGCAGATTTTGATCGTGAGTATTTGTTTGATTTGAAAAAGTACAAAAAAGAGGTCAGAGATTTCTTAGTTGCATCGGCCCGAGTCTATCTTTCCTTCACAAAATATTTGTTAAAAAGAAAAAGAGATGTTGTTTACTTGTATAATGGAAGACATGCTTTGGAGAAGCCTGTGATAGCTTCATGTAAAGCACTAGGGGTTAAGTTCTTCACGCATGAATTTGCATACAACGGTGGCTATGATCTATTTGAGAACACTCAACCACAAGACCATGAATACCGCTACAAACAAATTGAAAAGGTTTGGCGGAATTCAAAATTTTCTGAGGCAAAAAAAGTTAAGATTGGATCTTTGTTTTACAAGCAAAATCTTGGCAGGCAACAAGGAAATATCTCATTAAAAATTAATAAAGAGAATGTTGAAATTGTAAAAAACAAATACGATGCACTTGATAAGTTAAAAACTAAAAGAGAGTTACCCGAATCCTGGGATTCAACAAAAGAAAACATCGTATGGTTTCCTAGTTCAGAATTCGAAGATTATACAGCACCTGACTACTGTAACGATAAAATTATTTATTCCACTCAATTAGAAGCAATCACAAAGATTATTCGAGACACCAATAGACATTCCGATAGACATTGGTTTTACATAAGACTACATCCTACTTATTCATTATTTCACACCGAAGTTCAGGAACAAAATCAATATGAATCATTGCAGAAAGACTATCGAAATGTAACTTTAATCTATCCGGACAGCGAGTATTGCAGTTATTTTCTAATGGATAATGCCGATAAGGTAGTAGCATTCCGATCGACTGCTGGGATAGAAGCTGCATACAGAAAAAAAATAGTCATCATGTTAAATAGACACATAATTTATAAACTAAACAGTGTCTATGCTCCAAAAACTCATAATGAAGTTATTCAATTAATGTTAGATCCAATGCTTAAACCGCTAGATAACAGAGATGCGA
>CAJWCX010000230.1 GCA_913031405.1 uncultured Flavobacteriales bacterium
CCAAAAATAAATAGCGACAGTACTACAAGGCCAAAGTAAGTTTTTGATATATTTAATCATCTTACTTTTGTGGTGTCGTGGCACAGTGTGTTCGCAAAATAAATATGATAATTTGTAAATAAGAGAAGATTAAATTGAGTAATCCATGAAAAAACCACAGCTAATCAATCCAGGAGATTTGATTTGTATTATTGCGCCGGCAAAAAGCATTGACAAAAGTATTGTTGATTACGCGAAAGAGGTTTTAGTTCAAAGAGGTTTCCGAGTAAAGGTTTCAGCTCATTGTACAGGACAACATCATTATTATTCAGGCACAGATGAGGAGCGGATATCAGATTTTCAGATTGCCATGGATGATTCCGAGGTCAGGGCAATATTGTGTGCGAGAGGTGGATATGGTGCTATACGGGTTTTTGATCAGCTTGATTGGGCAAAGTTCCGGGAGCAACCTAAGTGGATTATTGGCTTTAGTGATATTACTGTTTTTCACCACGTCCTTCAAACAATGTCCATACAGAGCATTCATGGAACCATGCCATTAAATTTTGAAACCAACTCGAAGGAAGCCCTTCAAACCATGTTAATGGCGGCAAGTGGCAAGCCGTTCAAAATACAGGTTGATTCTTCTGATAAAAATAAAGGGGGTTCTGCAAAGGGATTACTCATAGGCGGTAACCTAAGTATTATTTACAGTCTTTTGGGCAGCCAGTATGCTTATGATTTTAGGAATAAGGTATTATTTATAGAAGATTTATCAGAACAATATTATCACATTGATCGCATGTTATACGCCTTAAAACTCCATGGTGTTTTTGACCAAATTAGCGGCCTTATTGTTGGTGGTATGACAGACATGAGGGATACGGAAGTGTCTTTCGGTAATGATGTTTACGACCTCGTTTTAGAACATCTGGAAGGAAAAAATATTCCTGTATGCTTCGATTTTCCTTGTGGACACATCAATGATAATAGAGCTATGGTTGTTGGTGCTGGCGTATTCTTTCAAGTTTCTAATCTACATGTGGAGCTGTCTTATGTATAATTATTCTAAATAAGAACCTTTTTTTCATTCATACGTTCTTTAGGCGTAACTTTGCAAAGAGAAAAGAAGAGTATTTCTACATGAGCAATTCTGCATTTATTAAGTCTTCACTGGCTAAAAAATATTATATGGCCTTGACAGGGCTGTTTCTATGTCTATTCTTAGTGGGGCATCTTTTGGGGAATCTGCAAATGATTTTTAAGACAGGCGAAGAGGGAAAGAGAATTTTTAACGAGTACGCCTATTTTATGACTCACAACCCTGCGGTAATGGTTTTGTCTTATTTGACCTATTTTTCTATTTTGTTTCATGCCGTTGATGGTATTGCATTACTCATACAAAATAAAAGGGCAAGACCTGTGAAATATGCTTATTCGAAGCCCTCAGCAAATTCATCATGGACCTCGCGGTATATGGCATTACTGGGCACCCTAGTGCTTGTTTTCATAGCCACCCATATGTCTAATTTTTGGTGGAAAATGAAATACACCACAGAAGTACCTCTGCATTCTTATTATTCTGAAACGAATCAAGACACTTTATACTTGACACATAAAGGCGAACAAATTACCACATCTCAACTTCGCATGATAGGTGAGACTGATGGGACTCAGTTAATTATGAAGGCTGACAAAATGAATAAATCCATTGAAAAAGAATTTCAGGATTATGTGAGCGCAAATGTACTATCTCAAGATCAGCTAAAAGAACTTGAGGAAATAAAAAACAAGCAAATTAGAAAAGAAGATGAAGTGTTAGGTGAAGGGTATAAGGATTTACATACTGTCGTGATGCAGTTTTTCAGTAAAGAAAACAAAAGTGAAAATGGCGTCCCGTACGGTTTGCTGGGGGCAGTATTTTATGTGCTTTCTATGTGTGTTTTATCATTTCATTTGTGGCATGGATTTGCCTCTGCTTTTCAGTCCTTAGGGTTAAATCACCCAAAATACACCCCTTTAATAAAAGTTTTTGGCAGAGGATTCTCAATTGTTGTGCCGCTATTATTTGCGATTATACCGGTTATTGTATATATAAAGTCTTAGTCTTTTGAGCAATTAAATCAGAATAAAACAAGTAAATGTCGTACACTATGTCGTAATTATTAATATTTTTGTATCAGATGAATGTTTACTATACATACGGAAGGGTAAAAGGAGACTCGGATAAAGACGAACAAACGATATATGTTCGCCTATTCTATGGCCGAAATAAAATACAAGTGAAGGCCAGCACTCAGCTAAAAATCACAAAGAACGGATGGAATTTCAAATCTGGTGAAGAGGCAGGAGTTATAGATTTTTCGAGGAAAAAAAACATAACCCAAGATTTAATTCATTTTAAAAACATCAAAGAGCGTCTCTCTGAAGTTCGTGCTTATTTAAAGAATGAGTTTAGAAAACTAATGCTTTCAAGAGAACATATTTCTTTTACTCATGAAGAATGGAATGAATGGGCTAGAGATAAATTGAGCTTGGCACTTTCAATGAAAAAAACAGATAACATTAGCACGCCGAGATCCCTTAATAAGCGTAATAATATCCAAGAATTGGTGAATAAAGCTTCAGTCAAACTTGAAGCCAAAATACCAGAGGGTCCAATTGATGAAAAGTGGACAAATCACAAAAATAAGATGAAGCTTGTTGCCCCAAACAATAGGCCTAAAATTGACGTGATTGTTGTTGGAACAGGATTGGCTGGTGCCTCTGCCGCAGCCTCTCTAGGTGAAATGGGTTATAATGTTAAGTGTTTTTGTTTTCAAGATTCACCTCGAAGAGCACACTCGATTGCGGCTCAAGGCGGAATTAATGCGGCTAAAAATTATCAAAACGATGGTGATAGCATTTATCGTTTGTTTTACGATACGATTAAAGGAGGCGACTATAGGTCTAGAGAAGGAAATGTGTATCGCTTAGCTGAGGTTTCAGTAAGTATTATTGATCAGTGTGTTGCTCAGGGTGTTCCTTTTGCTAGAGATTATGGAGGGCTTTTAGATAATCGATCTTTTGGTGGTGTTCAGGTTCGGAGAACATTTTATGCAGCAGGTCAAACAGGTCAACAGTTATTGCTTGGTGCTTATTCTGCACTGTCCAGGCAAATCGGACTGGGTCGTGTAACAATGTACAACCGTCATGAAATGATGGATCTAGTCAAAATTGATGGGAAAGCAAGAGGTATTATAACTCGTAACCTTGTTACGGGTGATCTCGACAGACATTCTGCGCACGCGGTAGTGATTTGTACAGGGGGTTATGGAAATGTGTATTTTTTATCTACCAATGCAATGGGAAGCAATGCGTCGGCAGCATGGAAAATTCATAAAAAAGGCGCTCTATTTGCGAATCCGTGTTTTGTTCAAATACACCCTACTTGTATTCCGGTTCACGGAACAAATCAGTCGAAACTTACTTTGATGTCAGAATCTCTTCGAAATTCTGGAAG
>CAJWCX010000231.1 GCA_913031405.1 uncultured Flavobacteriales bacterium
AACTTTTCAAGATTAACAGCTGGAAACAACGAAAATTGGGTTTTAACTGGTGCAGTAACCGTGTATGAGGGCAAAGTTAAAATTTCAAATTGTACTTTTCGATACAACAAGTCTGAAGATGCTTTAAATTTAATTAGATGTGAGTTTAAAATGAATAATTGTGTCATTTCAGAGACACAATCTGATGGATTCGATGCTGATTTTTGCACGGGAAGCATAACAAATTGCCAGTTTAACAATACCGGTAATGACTGTATTGATTTTTCAGGAAGTCAGATTTCAATTGAATCATGTACGATTAACGGATCAGGCGATAAAGGAATATCGGGAGGAGAGAGTTCTATTTTAAAAGTTTTGAATTGTGACATTAAAAATGCTTCAATAGCAGTTGCCTCAAAGGATAATTCAAAAATAACTGTTGAAAACACCTCAATTAGCAATTCATCCTATGCTTTTGCTGCATATCAAAAGAAATCGGAATTTGGTCCTTCAATTCTAAATGTTGTTACGACAAGTCTAAAGAATGTCTCTAATGACAAGCTTATTGAGTTGGATTCTAAGATTAATATTGATGGAAATCAATACGTAGGAAAGGAAGTTTTTGATATTGATTCGATGTACAGCGTTTTTACAAAAAGTCTCTAAATTAAGAGAACCATACGTCCTTGATCACGTCTTTACCCATAAATTCATTGACCCGTTGAATAATGACCTGTTTGCCAATGTGCAGTTGCTCCCTCATCACAGAAGAATCTATTTTCAACAAGAGTTTTTGATTTTTGATCTCAATGCTTTTTGTTCTATGTGCAACCGCCTTGCCCATAAGATCGGGCCAAGCCTCCAATAAATCAAGCTCTTTCATCTTATCCTCCAAATTATAGGCCTTTAGAAGTTTATCGATGACATCTCCAAGATGTTTTTCTTTGGAAGATCTCTTTTTCTGCATGTACATAAGATAAAATTAAATAGAAATTTCTTTTACTTCACCATTTTTAGTTTCGAAAAGTTTTGAGCTAATGGATAATGTGTTTAGAAGCTTTACCATTCTATCTTTGTCTGTATCTGAAATAATGACTTGCCCAAAGAACTCATTGGTTACAAGAGTAACCAACTTTTGAACACGTTCATGGTCGAGTTTGTCAAAAATATCATCCAGCAAGAGTATTGGGTTGGTTTCTTTCATGGTTTTTAACCACTCGAATTGTGCCAATCTTAATGAAATAATGAATGACTTTTGCTGACCCTGTGACCCGAATTTTTTTATTGGGTGTGCTTTTATGGTAAAGAGTAAATCGTCTTTATGAATTCCAACATTTGAATATTGCGTAACTGAATCCTTTTGGTGATATTCTTTGATCAAATCACCGAAATTGGCCCGACTTAGTTGTGAGCGATACTCGATTTTTACTTCTTCTGTTGCTGCACCGATATCATTATAAAACCGTTTAAATATAGGGATGAACGATTCCAAAAAAGTTCTTCTTGTTTTATGGATATGATTTCCCAATTTCACCATTTGGATATCCCAGACTTCTAACGATTCAAGATCAAAAAGCCGATGCTCATGCATATTTTTAAGTAGTGCGTTGCGTTGATTCAAGACCTTTTGATACTGCTGTAATGATCTGAGGTATGAAGGATCTACTTGAGAGATAATTCCGTCAATCCATTTGCGTCTTAATTCACTTCCCTCATTGATTAAATCACCATCGTAAGGCGAAATAAAAACCACTGGAAATTTACCTATATGATCAGATAATTTTTCATATTCCTTTTTATTCAGTTTAACTGTTTTTTTTGCTCCAAGCTTATAGGTGCAATGCACCGAATAATTTTTTTTATTGTATTTCCATACGCCTCCAATACTAAAAAAGCGCTCGTTAAAGGCTATATTTTGTTTATCAATAGAATTGAGATATGATTTGCACATACTTAAGTAGTGTATGGCGTCAAGAATATTTGTCTTGCCACTTCCATTTTCTCCTATGAAGGCATTAATCCCAGGTGAAAAAGAGATTTCCGAATGATAATGGTTTTTAAATTGATGTAAACTTAATTCTTCCAAATGCATATCGATCAAAGTTAATACAATCAATATAAAAAGAGCGTAGGATTGTTCACAGTTTTAGGTTTCTATTTTTTTGAGTGTTTTATTGCTATTATTCGACAACCCTTAAAGTTATTAACGTCTTATGATAAAAGTCATTTATTGCCAAAAATAAAAGTCTTAAATTTGACTTGACTATTATCTTTGTAATGAGAATATTTAATTTTTCCTTTTTCCTTTTTTTGCTTTGCTATTGCCAATTTACATATTCACAATGCTTTCCTATTGATGCAGGAACTGATGAAATATTAGACTGTAACTCCTGTACGGACCTTGAATTAACTTATGTTGACTTGAGAGCAACAAACACTTATGAGGTTGAATCTATTCCTCATAACCCACCAATAAACTATAATCAAGCGGGAGGTACGGCGGTTTCTGTTAACATTGATGATCAATGGAGCGAGGCCATTAATCTTCCATTTCCATTTTGTTTTTATGGTAATGTTTATAATTCGCTTCTCATTGGTTCAAATGGAAACCTGAATCTTAATACTGCAAACGCAGGAGGATATTGTCCATGGCCTTTTACTGCAAACTGCCCATCTACTGAACTTGTAAATATGGGGAATATATTTGGTGTCTATCACGATATTGATCCATCAGTTTGCGGTAATATAAATTGGTATCTCACAGGCTCAGAACCGTGCAGACAATTTATTGTTTCATTCAATACCATTTGTCAATACTCTTGTACTTCGCTCCAAAGTCGTCACATGATAGTACTTTCCGAGACGTCAAATTTTATTGATGTATATGTTGAATCTAAACCTCTTTGTGCAGGCTGGAATGGAGGACGAGCCATAATTGGAATCCAAAATCTCAATGGAACAATAGGTATAACTGCTCCGAATAGAAATTCAACACCAACATGGATTGTAAATACTCCTGAAGCATGGAGGTTTAAACCAAATGGTAATCCAATATATACCGTTCAATGGACCGATGAAAATTCAAATATTATCGGAACTAATACAAGTGTAACTGTCTGTCCATTAAATGCTACAACATATCAAGCTGAAATTACTTATACTCGTTGCGATGGATTGGTCTTGATGGAATCTGACGATGTAGTTATAAGTATTGACCCTAATAGCAATGCAAATGCAGGGATAGATGAGCAAAATGCTTGTGATTCGTTTACATGGATAGATGGGAATACTTATACAACTAATAACAATAGTGCACAGGTAATTCTCACAAATTCTAGCGGTTGTGATAGTACGGTAACACTCGATCTTACCATAAATAATTCCAGTTTAGGAACGGATATTCAAACGGCATGTGATTCATTTACATGGATAGATGGAAATACATACACAACAAGTAACAATAGCGCGACATGGTTATTGACAAATACAAATGGTTGCGATA
>CAJWCX010000232.1 GCA_913031405.1 uncultured Flavobacteriales bacterium
AGTTGATGAGGAAGAGGAAGAGGAAGAGGAAGAAGGAGCTGAGGGAGCCGAAGGAGCCGAAGGAGCTGAGGGAGCTGAGGGAGCTGAAAAAAATGACTCCGATAAATCAGAGTAACTCTTTAAATAAACCCATTAAAAAACCGCCAAAAGCGGTTTTTTTTTATGCCAAATTATCATAAAAACAAATACAGCCAATCCGTTTTATAATCGAAATGACTAAATTCGTTTCTTCTCTATGAAAACTATTAAGGCCTTAATCATAATACCTACGTACAACGAAAAAGAAAACGTTGGGAAAATGATCGATGCTGTTTTAGATTTGAAACGTCAATTTAACATTCTCTTTGTTGACGACAACTCTCCTGATGGAACTTCAGATATTATTGCGTCTAGAATAAAGGATGAGCCACGTGTCCATCTTGAACAAAGAGAAGGGAAAATGGGATTAGGGACAGCATACATTCACGGATTCAACTGGGCAATTAAAAACAATTTTGATTACGTTTTTGAAATGGATTGTGACTTTTCGCACAATCCAAAAGATTTGATTAAACTTTATGATGAACTTGAAAATAATTCTGATCTAGTGATAGGATCTAGATATTGCAGAGGCGGACGAGTTAGAAACTGGCCGTTTAAACGCATCTTGATGTCCTATTTTGCAAGCGTATATGTTCGCTTGATTCTTTTTATTTCAATAAAAGATACAACAGCTGGATTTAAGGGTTACCGAATTGATGTTTTAAAAAAAATCAAATTAGACAATATAAAATTCAAGGGTTATGCATTTCAAATTTGCATGAAATATGCGACAGTAAAACATGGATTTAAAATCAAAGAAATCCCAATTACTTTTGTCGACCGTGTGGAGGGGGTTTCAAAAATGAGTACGGGTATCTTCAAAGAGGCCTTTTTTGGTGTCTGGAAAATGAGAAAAATGAAATTATGAGTAGGCTTTTATTGAAAAACGGTATTGTTGTAACGGATGGTGTGTCCAAACCACTTGATGTCTTGATAAAAAACAAGCGAATTGACAGATTAGACAATAATATTGATGATCCAGAAGCACAAACCATTGACCTAAAGGGCAAGCTTTTATTACCCGGTTGTATCGACGATCAGGTTCATTTCAGAGAGCCTGGACTTACACATAAGGCCAATATTTTTTCAGAGTCAAGAGCCGCTGTTGCTGGCGGAATCACTTCTTTTATGGAAATGCCCAACACAAAACCAAATGCTGTTACTCAAGAGCTTTTGGAAGACAAATATAAAATTGCCCAAACTTGTTCCCTTGCTAACTATTCTTTTTTTATGGGAGCCACAAATGACAACCTAGAAGAGGTTCTTAAAACAAACGAAGATAACATCTGTGGAATAAAGGTCTTTATGGGGTCTTCTACGGGAAATATGCTCGTTGATAACGAGAAAACCTTAGAAGGTTTATTTTCTAGAGTTCCTATGTTAATAGCTACGCATTGCGAAGACGAGGAAACCATTAGGAAAAACCTAGAAAAAGCTAAGAATAAATATGGAGACACTATACCTATGTGGATGCACCCTGTTATTCGGAACGAAGAAGCTTGTTTTCTGTCTTCGTCCCTTGCAGTATCTCTTGCTAAAAAACATAATGCAAGGCTTCATGTGCTCCATATCTCTACGGGTAAAGAAACAACTCTTTTTGATAATAAAACCCCATTAAAAGACAAAAAAATAACCGCAGAGGCATGTGTACACCACTTGTGGTTTTGTGACAAAGATTATGAATCTAAAGGAACCTATATAAAATGGAACCCCGCAGTAAAAACTGAAAGAGATCGAAATGAAATTTGGGACGCACTACTCGACAACAGAATTGACGTTGTAGCAACTGATCATGCACCACACACTGTTGAAGAAAAGCAAAGCCCTTATCATTTAGCTCCCTCGGGAGGACCCTTGGTTCAGCATGCTTTAATAAGTATGTTGGAACATGTCAAAAACAAAAAAATAAGCATCGAACGTGTCGTTGAAAAAATGGCACATAGTCCTGCTATATTATTTCGTGTTAAGGACCGTGGTTTTATTCGAGAGGGTTATTATGCCGATCTTGTAGTTGTGGATCGTTTCAAGAGTCAAAAAATAATTAATGAAGATATTCTATACAAATGTGGGTGGTCTCCTTTTGAGGGTATAACCTTCTCTCATAGTGTGGACATGACATTTGTAAATGGTCGAATCGCATATGAAAACAATAAAATTATTGAGGGTGATACTGGAATGCGATTGCTATTTAATGGAAACAAGTAATGAGTAGAATGGCCCTTTTATTTGCTTTATTATTGTCTTGTAGCCCTTCAGAAAAGGATGGGCTCATAGAAAGGGAAAAGTTTATTAATATTCATCAT
Organism: uncultured Flavobacteriales bacterium; assembly: GCA_913031405.1. Lineage (GTDB taxonomy): Bacteria > Bacteroidota > Bacteroidia > Flavobacteriales_D > Crocinitomicaceae > UBA952. The sequence continues at coordinate 2,385 of CAJWCX010000232.1, forward strand.
GAAATACTCACCATTGAGACTGCCTATCAGTTAAAATATCGGGCTTTAGGTATTTACAAGGACTCATTAAAGCATTCTGTGGATGTGGTTCTTAAAAAAAATGGTGTCACGTTTGATCAATATTCTAAAACATATAGCTACTATGCCGTCAATCAAAAAGATCTACAAAAAATCAACAAGGAATTGATTGGGATAATTGAAAAGGATTAGCTTATTTTAACTTGTTCTGCATTAACTTTCATTGATAAAAAATTTTCTGCGCTTTTGTTAAAAACCTCTGGCCTTTCAGTTGTCAGAAATAGGCATTCACTTTTTTGCGAGATTTGATGTTGAAGGGTTTTATGACGGTTTAAGTAGTCTTTCAACTTATCCGCTACAATTGGTCCTTGAGAAATAATTCTCACCCGACCATTAGAAATCTCCTCCAGATAAGGTGCGATAAGTGGATAATGTGTGCAAGCCAATAATACAATGTCAATTTCTGGATCCTTTTCAATTAATGATAGGAAATCTTCTTTTATGATGGCTTTTCCAGATTCTGAGATGTGTTTATTACTCTCAATTAACGGAACCCACATAGGACACGCCTGTTGTGTTAAGCGTATTCCTTGAGAGAACTTGTTGAGTTCAATGCCGTAAGAATTTGAATGAACTGTTCCATCAGTTCCTAAAATACCGATATGTTTTGTTTTGGAATAAGACCCTATCGTTTCCGTGCTGGGTCTTATCACCCCTAAAACCCGAAAGCTTGGATCCATTTCTTTCAAGTGCCGTTGCTGAATAGTTCTTAGGGCTTTGGCAGATGAGGTGTTACAAGCAAGAATGACAAGGCGACACCCTTTATTGTATAAAAACCGAACGGCCTCTAAAGTGAAGTCATGAACAACATCAAAGGACCTGTTTCCATAAGGTGCACGTGCATTATCTCCAAGATAAATGTAGTCGTATTGTGGAAGTCTTTTTCTAAGCTCATTTAAAACAGTTAAACCTCCATAACCAGAGTCAAAAACACCTATAAATCCTTTACCCCCCATAAATCAAATCTACAAAAAAAGGGCAACCTTGTTGCCCTT
>CAJWCX010000233.1 GCA_913031405.1 uncultured Flavobacteriales bacterium
CAAATGAGGCTGTCTTTTCGAATTTTCATATTTCCTTTAAAAGAGAAATTCTGATTTGAGTCACTAAATTTTCCTGAAACTTTAGCGCTCATCCAGTTGAAATTAAAATGAGCGGATTCCACAGATTCTATTAGCGCCTCAGCTTTTGGAGCTTTTGTGTATAAGATTTTTGTGGTTTTTGTGGAACGGCAACTTGCGAACATCAAAAAAACATAAATTGTGAATAGCATTTGTTTATTCATACAACACACCTTCACGGACTTTTTTGTTTAATAGCTCCGAGTCGCCCCCACTATTTTTAGCTTTTTTCCAGTATTCAAGAGCCTCTTTTTTAAAGTTTAATTTGTAAAGCACATCTCCGTAATGTTCTGTTATGACAGGGCTTTTACTGTCTCCCTCAACAGCTTTTTTAAGCCACTCTTTAGCCTCATTAAACCGCTTTAGCTTATACAGTACCCAGCCATATGTGTCTTGGTAAGTAGATTGATTCGGGCTTAGCTCAACACACTGCTTAGACATGCGCTCAGCTTTTTCTAAATCTTTCTCCCTCAGACTTAAATAGTAGCTATAGTTGTTAAGAACGACGACGTTGTCTGGAATCAAATCCAAGGATTTTTCATAGCATTCATCTGATTTTTTATCGTTTCCAAAAAAGTGGTATGAATCCCCTAAATAATTATAAAACTCCGCTTTTAATGGTCTATTGTTTACAACATAATTTAATCCTTTGTTGAAAAGGGTTATGGCCTTTTCATGTTCTTTATTGTAAGATGCGGCAAACCCCGAAAACAAATAAAGAGTTGGTTGTATAGGGTGTAACTCAATGGCTCTCATTCCTTTGTTATATACGCGGTCATATTCTTGAAGTTCAACACCCAAAATCAAATACCTGTTCCAAATTAAAAAATCAGTTACCCCAAAATTTAATGATTTTTCGTAGGCTTCAAAAGCTTTTTTTGAATCATTTAATTGAAAATATACATCCCCAGAAAGCACATGAAAGGGCGCTTCATTAGGATGGTTAATTAAAGTTTTGTTTAGCAAAGAAAGCAAGGGGTCTAAATACTTTTGTTCCTCTATGGCCATTTGGAAATAAGAGGTAAGTATTTGAAACACTGTCTGCAGATCGAAGACATCGTTTTCGAAACAAAATGTTAAATAATCGAAGGCCTTTAAATGGTTGTTGTTAACCCGATAGTATTCTGCTAAAGCCACATTTGCAGCAGAGTTTTTTGGATCTACCTCAAGGATGTCATTGTAAATAGCAATTGACTTTTCGGTTAGATTATTTGCTTGATAAAGTTCGGCGAGCATTCCAAGAAAACGAATTTCATTTGGAAAGGCTGCAATTAGTTTCATTATTTCTGCAGCAGCCAAATCGACATCACCCATGGTAATGTAAAGGTACTCTTTAGTTACTGACAATTCTTCTGAAACACCTATTTTAGACTCAATTTCATTATATACTTGTATAGCCTTTTTATAGCTTCCCTTTTTTGAATGCGCTGTTGCTAAAAGAAAAAGGTACTCAATATTTGATGGGTCTTTTTCGATTAAATTTTTATAGGCACTTAATTCCGCATCAATATTTCCAGAAATCTGGTAAAGTTGAGATAAGAGTCGACAGACCCATATATTATTATGGTTTAATTCATATGATTTTTTTGCATGAAATAAAGCATCTTCTATGCGTTCAATTGAAACATATAGCGTGGCCATTTCATAATGAGCATCAGCATTTAAAGGGTCAATAGCTAGGCACTGCTCCATTAGTGTAGCTGCTTTATCAAACTCTTCTAATGCCTCTAGGCGTTGAGATTCAAAAAACATCGACTTGAAACGAAACTGGTTTTTATAACTTATATCACCATCAGTATAAGTGTTAAGCTGCGTGTCACTTTTTTGTGAAACTTTTTTCATGCTCGAGCAAGACCCCAAACAAATTATCACGAAAAAGAGTAATATGTTTACTTTTAGTTTCATCCTATTTTTGAGTAGTCACCAATACTAATTCGTTTTTTTCCACCTTTATATTCTACGTGGCTTCCAATCATAGAGTCTTCCAAATCAGCATTTGCAATGGTTGTGTTGTTTTGAATAATTGTGTTTTTAATTATACTATTTATTATACAAGTATCATTCCCAACTGAAACATAAGGTCCTATGGTGCAGTTTTTTAATTCAACATTTGCGCCAATAAAACAAGGTTCAATAATTTGGGTGTTTTTAATGTTTAGAGCTTTTCTGGCCTCATCGTTTGCTGTGTATTCTAAAACGCGCTTATTTGCGTGTACCGCTGCTACAGGATTTCCACAATCAAGCCATTCATCAACTTTTCCTGGATAAAATTCAGCACCTTTTTGTTTCATATTTTCTAAAGCGTTGGTTAGCTGAAACTCACCTTTTTCTGTGATATTGTTGTCAATTAAAAATTGAAGTTCGGCACTTAATTTAAGGCCATCTTTAAAGAAGTAAATTCCAATAATGGCTAAATCAGACACGAAATCTTGCGGTTTTTCAACGAAATCTGTAATAACATTATTCTCATTTATTTTAACAACCCCATAATCTCTAGGATCTTCAACTTTTTGAACCCATATAATTCCATCCTTTTTGGCGTCAAGAGTAAAGTCAGCTCTAAATAATGTATCCGCAAAAGCAATAACCACGGGTCCCTCCAAGGCTTCTTTTGCACATAAAATAGCATGTGCAGTTCCCAAAGCTTCATCTTGATGATATATAGCGCCTTTTGCGTTTAAACTTTCAGCTATTTCAAGCAATTCATTTTCAACTACAGCCCCAAAATCACCAACAACAAAGGCAATTTCATCGACTTTTTGTCCGCAAACTCGAGTAATATCCTCTACTAGTCTACGTACAATAGGCTTGCCTGCAATAGGAACTAAAGGTTTTGGAACTGTTAATGTATGAGGCCTTAAACGCGAACCTCTACCTGCCATTGGGACAATAATTTTCATATACTATTTTTATTTTTTTCCTGTACTTCCAAAACCGCCCCCACCCCTTTCAGTTATCGACAACTCTTCAACTTCAGTCCACTCCACCTTAGTGTATGGAGCCACAGTCATTTGCGCAATGCGCTCACCATCTGCAACAACAAAGTCTTCTTCTGATAAATTAATCAAAATTACACCAATTTCTCCACGATAATCGGCATCAATTGTTCCCGGGCTATTTAGTACGGTAACCCCTTTTTTATATGCCAAACCACTTCTAGGCCTGATTTGTGCCTCATAATTGTTTGGCAAAGCTATAAATAAGCCCGTTTTTATCAAAGCTCTTTGCATGGGCTTTAGAAGTATTTCTTGATTAATATTAGCATAGAGATCCATCCCGGCAGACAACAATGTTTCGTATTTTGGGAGTGGATGTTTTGAGCGATTTATAATCTCAATTTTCATAATTCTTTTTCTTTATTTAGTGTTTGAAA
>CAJWCX010000234.1 GCA_913031405.1 uncultured Flavobacteriales bacterium
ATAAAAGCTTGTTAATCACGTCTTGTGAAATTTGGCTATTAATGTCGTCTATTAATTGACTTTCTACAGACGCTAAATTAACATTTGATTCAAAATCAGCAAATCGAGTTGCTGAAAACTTTAATTTATCTGCTTCGGGCTCATTTATAATTAACTCAAAATTGACACTAATGGTTAGCCTATTCTGTGAGGCATTATCATTATCCTGAACGGCTATCGGCATAACATTGTATGCGGATATAACACCCGTCAAAACGAGTTCTCCTTCTCCATCAGTATTTAAAACAAGTCGCGTGTTATTTTGAATTCCGTCTTTTAAAATCTCTGTCAATACTGGCCCATAACTTAAAGGACAATTGGCCGCATTGTTTTCAATCATCTCAACCGTAAAACTTTTCCATGCTTCAGGCATTGACCCTGAATCCCTAAATCCAATACTTGAGGGCCAACAAGAGCTTATCACCATGAACAACAAGAACAAAAAAGGTAATTTATTTCGCATCATTTATCACCAAGATTGTATTCCTTAATCTTTCGATAAAGTGTTCTTTCTGATATTCCAAGTTCACTGGCCGCGTACTTTCTTTTACCCCTATGTTTATCTAAGGCTTTTTGAATCAACTCTTTTTCTCTATCTTCAAGAGAAAGTGATTCTTCAACCTCTTGATGCACCTCAAAACCATCACGCTGCTCTATATTCATGTTTCCTTCAGGTAAAGATCGCGGTGATGACAGAAGATTACCCTCTACGTCATCGTGCATTCTGCTGATTAGTGCAGATTGCCCGTCAGTTAAAGTAATATCACCTCCTTTTGACACGATATCTACAACAAGTTTTTTCAATTCGCTTAAATCCTTTTTCATATCAAACAAAAACTTGTACATCAACTCTCTTTCACTAAACTCATCATCAATCTTGTTTTGTCTAAGTACCAAGTCAGTACTCTGAACTTTATCCTGAATATAGTTAGACAATACAAAAGCATCAATTTCTCGGTCTGTTTCGATTACCGAAAGCTGTTCTACCAAGTTCTTCAATTGCCTTATATTTCCTGGCCATGCATATGTTTCAATTAATTCAACTGCATTTTCACTCAATTTGATGGCAGGCATTCTATATTTCTCAGCAAAATCATGGGCAAACTTTCTAAAAAGAAGGTGAATATCTTCTTTTCTGTTTCTTAAAGCGGGTAATTGAATAGGAACCGTATTCAGTCTGTAATAAAGGTCTTCCCGAAACTTTCCTGAAGATATGGCAGAACTCATGTTCTCATTTGTTGCTGCAACCACTCGCACATCAGTCTTAATGACCTTTGAAGCACCAACCCTCATAAACTCTCCTGTTTCTAAAACCCTCAAAAGTCGAACCTGCGTTTGCATGGGTAGTTCTGCTACCTCATCTAAGAAAATCGTTCCTCCATTAGCCACTTCAAAATATCCCAACCGACTTCCAGCGGCACCGGTAAACGAACCTTTTTCATGACCAAAGAGTTCAGAATCAATAGTTCCTTCGGGGATAGCACCGCAATTTACAGCGATATACTGGCCATGTTTTCGTGAACTCAATTGATGTATGACTTGAGGAATGATTTCTTTACCCGTGCCACTTTCTCCAGTAACCAAAACAGAAATATCTGTTGGAGCAACCTGAGCCGAAACCTCAAGCGCCCTATTCAATAAAGGCGTATTACCTATAATTCCAAATCGTTGTTTAATTTGCTGTACAGTCATATATACGTTATTATTTAGAAATTTCTCCCATCAGCGTTGCCGAAGTACAATCTGTAATTTTGACCAAAACGTAATCACCCTTTTTGACATTTGAACGTGGAAATACCACCATGGAATTCCTACTTGTTCTCCCGCAAAGCATTTCACTAGATCTTTTTGACTCCCCCTCAACCAATACCTTTTCAACTTTACCAATCCTACTTTGGTTAGACTTAAGAGCAAAACCGAGCTGCTTTTCGATAATCTCGGACAATCTTTTTGACTTTACATCTTCTGGTATATCATCTTCAAATTTACGTTCTGCCAGAGTTTTAGGCCGTTCAGAATATTTAAACATATACGCAAAATCATATTTTACCTCATCCATTAAAGACAAGGTCTCTAAATGCTCAAAATCTGTTTCTCCACAAAAACCAGATATGATATCCGTCGAAATGGCACAATCCGGGATGATTTTATGAATGGCCTTAATTCTATCCAAATACCACTCTCTAGAGTAGCCTCTATTCATTCTCTTCAAAACATCTGAATTTCCCGACTGAACAGGCAAATGTATATAATTACAAAGATTCTCATATTTTGCCATGGCGTACAAAACATCGTCTGTCATGTCCTTTGGATGAGATGTTGAAAAGCGTACTCTCAGATCTGGCGAAACCTGAGCAACCCGTTCCAATAATTGAGCGAAATTAACTGTTGGAACATCTGGATTTTTAATTTGTCCTTTATTTGTAATGTTCCAACGGTAGCTATCGACATTCTGACCCAACAAAGTGACTTCTCGATATCCATTTTGAAAAAGGTCATGACATTCGTTAACAATCGTTTCAGGACTCCTAGATCGTTCTCTCCCTCTAGTAAACGGAACAACACAAAAAGAACACATATTATCGCAACCTCGCATTATGGTCACAAAAGCAGAAATGCCACCTTTATCAAGTCGAACAGGGGAAATATCTGCATACGTTTCATCACGAGAAAGCAAGACATTTACCGCTTTTTGACCGGTACCTACTTCATCAATTAAATTTGGGAGGTCTCTGTAGGCGTCAGGACCCGCAACTAAATCAACTAACTTTTCCTGCTCCAAAAGAGACTTTTTTAAACGCTCAGCCATACAGCCCAATATACCCACAACCATATCAGGATTATCTGATTTTTTCTTTTTGAATTCAGTAAGTCGATTGCGAACCCTTTTTTCCGCATTATCACGAATAGAGCATGTGTTGATCAAAACTACATTCGCGTCATCAATATTACGTGTTGTAGCATATCCATTTTTATTCATTATGGACGCGACAACCTCGCTATCAGAAAAATTCATTTGACAACCATAGCTTTCAATATAAAGCTTTTTGGTAGCTTTATTGTTCTGAGCAGGAAGACTATCAAGTACCTCACCCTGTCTGTCTTCCAAAATGACATTTTCGTCTTTCTGCATAAATCATCTTTGTTGAGGGTCCAAATTTACGAAAAACATCAATCGTGACAAAATGTCATAGTGTTCTTTCCTAAACACAATTCAAAATTTAACCTATGGTTAATTAAATACAAATGAAAGAAATTCGAACAAACATTTGAAAGTTGACGTTTAGATAACATACATTTGCAGAATATCAAATTCCGATTATGTCAAAAAACTTAGTCATTGTTGAATCCCCTGCCAAAGCAAAAACCATTGAAAATTACTTGGGTAAGGACTACATTGTTAAA
>CAJWCX010000235.1 GCA_913031405.1 uncultured Flavobacteriales bacterium
TTGAGGGTGCTCCCGCACATATCGCTTATCATCCTCATATCTAGGTAAGTAAAGTATATTGAATCCTTTTTCAATGAGCATTTCAACCAACTTTGGAACGATTGATTCGGCACCATCAGGGACATAACTCGCTTTTAAATTTTCAGGTCTAATTGTTATAAATGATTCAAAGGGCAATGACTTAATGAAATCAGGATCAGGTCTATAGTTTGCTATGTATATATTTTCCTTATACCCATTATATTGAATGATTTTTGTTTTATGAATCCCGTTTTTGGTAAAGGCTTTTTTGTCAATATGAACAGGGATAAAAACGTATTTTACAAACTTGGAATATACCCAGTTCGGTGCAATTTCATTATCATCGAAAAAAATAGCTGGCCTTCGTTTCAGCCAACTTACCTGAGCAGCTTCAAAGCTTGAGGAAATATTGAAATCAAAAGAGGGTAAATGCTGGTAAAGCTCATAATTTCGCTTGAGTAAATTGTAAATTTTTGCAAAACGATTTTTCCCTCCATGTCTTCCAAAAAGTTGAAATTGTATTTGATATTTATTCAGTAAACCTTTTGTTTCAACAAAATCTCTTGCCGTACTATGTGTTTTAATTCCTTTTTTTTCAAAGTGTTTCAATAAGGGAAGAAATAGATTGACATGAGGAGGGTTTGAAAAGTCAAACCAAATTTTAGGTCTTTTTTGGGTCATTGATCCAAAAGTTTACCAATGATCGTACTTCCAGCATGAACCTGTTCACCTTCTCTTACTAGTATTTCACAATTACGGGGAATAATTAAGTCGGTTTGGGAACCCCAACGAATTTTGCCAAATATCCCACCTCTTTTTATATTTTCTCCAACTTTAGGCATTACAATACACCGATTCACTCCCCTTGCCGCGATCTGGACCACACCTGCTTTTATACCGTCTTCTCTTTCAAAAACAGTTGTATTTCTTTCATTAGTCAGAGTCGATTCGGGAGTATTGAGACCTATAGATGTTCCTGGTGTATGTTTGACCAAAATTACTTTACCGTCTATTGGTGCACGATTCATGTGAACATCAAATAAAGTAATAGCAATACCAATCAAATAACAGGGTTGTTCAAGAATATCTGTTTTTGTGATTTCGCTAATATTTGCAATTCGCTTTTTCTTAACGGTAACCGGAATCTGATTAGACTCAAGTTCTTTGATATAAATGATTCTGCCATCAGCTGGAGATACGATGTCATTTTTGGAGCCAGGGATGTTTCTAGTTGGGTTTCTAAAAAAACGATAAAAAAACAAACCTATAAATAATACAAGTACTGTGAAGCCACATATAATTGGCGTCATAAGCCATAAGGGCATATCAATAGTCTCATATACACCAACATTTATTAGTGAAGAAACAAGAGTTAAAATAACATTATCTGTATATAAGAATTTTCTATTGAATCCTCCTCTTACTACCCAAAATATGAACATGGTGGTAGATAGAAGAGCCGTTGAGAGTATGATTATAATTATTTCCACGATACTAAGTCATCTTTTAATAATGAGCAAAGGTAAAAGAAAAATGAATGACAAAAACGGAAGAGGGTCTCTAGCTTTAAAAATAGCCAATTCCCTTTTCGTAAGATAGGATTTAAGTACTTTATATAAACTGTATTCTCCTTTTAGAGTGCCTTTTATGCTGTATGGAAAATCGGTAATGTGATTGATCCATTTTCTTCCTGTTGGATAAGTCACCGGGTATTCAAAGGGTTGGTTATAGGCATGAGCGTACATCATTTTTGCATAATCAATACCACAGGCTTTAGCAAGTCCTACCCAAAGCCAAGTTCTTGGATTGATTTCAATAAGTTTGTACTCTTTTGATCGTTCATCATACAAGTATTCAATTTCACATACTCCTGAATAATTTAAGGCCTTAATGAGTATCATTGATTGATCTTTAAAAGGAGAAGAGTCGATACTCATTGTATATGTTGCTGTCCCAAAACGAAGTGGGTGTTCTCTTAATTTTACTCCTGACCATTGCGACTTGATTTCTCCATTTAAAGAGAAACAAGTGAATGATATCGTTTTATGCTCTAAACTGTCTGGAATAACCTCTTGATTCAAGCAATTTTGAATCGGAACCTTCTTTGAAAGGGCTTCGAGTTGAATCTTAAGCTCAGCTGAATCTTTTGAGACGAAGGCTTTTTTTCCAGTTTTTTTGTAAAAGGTCAATCCATTCCTTCCCTTAGTGATTATAGGAAATTCTTGTTCATTGAAATGTTTTTCACTTGGATTTTGAAAGACTACGGTTCGGGGAATGGAAACACCATTTTTACTTGCGATATCAAGTAATCTTTTTTTATCATATATATTAGGAAGCTCATGGAAATCTGGAACGAAGGTCTTATAGATGGCTTGTATTTTTTCCTTATGTTTTGAGAGTGTATGAACCGCATGGTCGTTCGAGGGAATAAGCAGCCAGTCCTTTAGGTTTTCTACTTCTGCGAGATCGATTAAAAAATCAGCAAATGAATCGGAATAGAATGGAGGGCATTTAAAAAAGGATTTACAATATTTTGAATACCTCGCGATACAATTGTTACAGTCTACAACAATTACTGGAACACCCAATTCTCCTATCGATCGTACATTGGATAACCCCTGAACATGCCCTTCTATTATGATTGCTCCTTGCATAGTTGTCTTTTGTATATTTCGATCAACTGTTTTGCAACCGATACACTGTCTAATTGACGTTTAAATATTTGCTCTCTACCATTACTTCTATTTGAATCAGATAAAACAGCATCGATTTTCTGTGCAATTTGTTCAGAGTTGCTTTGAGTTAGGTAACAATTCATCAAGCCTGAAATATTTTTTTTTACATCACCTACATCAGTACTTACAATTGGAGTATTACAGGCCATAGCCTCCTTAACCACATTGACGCTTCCTTCGTATTTTGATGTTAAAATCAGTACATCTGCCGCATTCAAATAAGTTGGAATTTCATTATTAGGTATATTGAATACAGGAATCAATTTGATGTTTTGAGTTTTCGTGAGAGCCACAGAATCTTCGGCGAGTTTGTAGTTTTTTTCTTCCCGTGATGGATTTGCAACAAAAACTACAATTTTTTCCTCCCTCCTGAAATTGAGTCTTTTTTTAGACTCATTCTTGTCCATTGGTTTGAATCGTTCTGTATCAACTCCATTAGGCAGTATAAAGTATGAATTGAGGTTTAAATGATCGTTCATTTCTAATGATTTCAAAATGGTGATATTCCAAAATTTACGATGAGAATATAGAGTTAATCTTTTCAGTAAACCAGATAAGTGAGCATCACTACCCATTAAAGATACTACCAATGGACCGGCATATGCAAGTCCTGCAATGATTCCTGTCAATGAATAATGAGCGTGAATAATGTCATAATTATTTGTTTTTATCTTTT
>CAJWCX010000236.1 GCA_913031405.1 uncultured Flavobacteriales bacterium
ATCCCAAATTCCGGGAGATTCAATTTGACAACCCTGTAGGGTCAACTGATGCACCTCATCGGGAACTTTATCTCCAAGTTTTTTTGATGAGGAATACAACTCCCATTTTCCGATGCTCCGATTAATAAGGTCTTCAAGAGGTTCTGAAGAGTTAAATACCAGCTTGGGATCTGTACTTTTGATTAGAATCAAGTCGATCGCGTCTTTTTTTACTTTAAAGACCGAGAAGACCTTTTCTGAAGTAAAACTCATAAACTTGACCTTCGAATATACTTTGAGCAAAACGGTATCACTAAAAATCTCAACAATCTGCAGGGCTTTTTCTTTATTTTCTATATTGATTTTTCTCCAGGTTTCATCATCTATTCCTTGTACAACAAGAAATTGAGTGAAATCTTCGGATAATTCTTTTAATTCTATATCTGAAAGTAGTCTGAATCTCATTTACCAAACTGTTGGTTTAACCTCTATTGTTAAATCTGAAAGTTCATCTAATGTTCCAATAGTAACTCCTTGTTCCACTTCAAAACTGTATTCACCTTTACAAAATCTTCTTTGGCGAAATTTCAACTTGTGATCCACGTAAGTTCCAGATTTGTTCCCAATCCATTCGCCATTAGGTTTTGCCATTTTGATTTCAACCGGAACTCTTCTTAGAATAGATCCTATAGTAGGACATTCTTTACATTCAGGACCCTTCGTGTTGATATAAAGCCAAATGTTATTATAGCTGTAATCGATTGTACTTCTCAATGTAAACAGAATATCATAAGTTATCGTATCCCCCGGGAAATTGACTTTGAAAACTGGTTTCTGATTTTGTGTCCATTGATTATCCTTAAATTTATGTGTTTTCATATACAGCGTATTGTCTCCACACGAAGAAAATACAATAAGTAGAAATGGAAGGGTGTAAAGAATGGGAATATAAAATATTTTAGGCATCAATCTAGTTCTCATTTTTTCGGGGTTTATTCCCCTTTTTTTCTCTTTTTTTAGTTTTCTTAAATTTGCTTTCAAAACGTTTCACGCTTTCTTCACCTACCACATTTGAATAACCCAACTCTTTCTCCGTAGGTTCACTATGTGTTTTAAAACTAGCAAGATCTTGAGGTTTTTTTCCTTCTTTATTGAGTCTTATGATTTCCTTGGCCCGTTCTGGCGCAATTGAGTACAAATTACTCTCTCCTGCATAAGAGTACCACATGGTTTTTTTGAAAACATCTGTTTTAATGTGATAGGCGTCACCTTTTTTTGTTTTCAATTTAACATCTGTTCTTGGAAACTCTTTGAGCCCTTCAAGGTACATATCAAGTTCATAATTAAGGCAGCATTTAAGCTTTCCGCATTGTCCAGCCAATTTTTGTGGATTTAATGATAATTGTTGGTAACGTGCTGCAGATGTCGAAACACTCCTAAAGTCCGACAACCAGGTAGAGCAACATAATTCTCTCCCACATGAACCAATTCCTCCCAAACGAGAGGATTCCTGTCTTGCTCCGATTTGTTTCATCTCAATCCGGATTCTAAATTGTCCCGCCATATCTTTAATCAGCTGTCTAAAATCAATTCTTCCCTCGGCCGTGTAGTAAAAAGTGGCTTTGGATAAATCACCTTGAAACTCCACATCTGAAATCTTCATCTTCAATTTTAGGTTGAGGGCAAGAACACGAGATTGATACATTAAGTCTTTTTCTTTAGATCTCGCTTTAACCCATAAATCCACATCTTTATCATCCGCAATTCGGATGATCTTTCTTGCCTCTATTGGTTTTAATCCTTTTACCTTTCTTGAAACTTGAATTTTTGCTAGTTCTCCCATTACAGATATGACTCCCACATCGTAACCGCTCTGAGCTTCAACCACGATAACATCTCCTACCTGTAGTGTCAAATTGCTAGAATTTCTGAAAAAGTTTTTTCTTGAATTTTTAAAGCGTACCTCGTAAATATCATAGGGTTTTTGCCCTTGAGGTAAGTCAATATTCGCAAGCCAGTCATAAACCTCAAGTTTATTGCAACCTCCAGAACTGCAAATTCCGTTGGACTTACACCCATTTGGTTTCCTATTTTTAGTATTACAAGATTGGCAGCTCATGTTTTTTTATAAAAGTAGAAATATTTAAGATATTAGGCCTTGTGAAGCATTCGCATTGATTGAAAGCATAGCAAAGTAAAAAGGATTTTGGCATTGGCATTTCTTTCCAACTGATAATAGGCCTCATCAATAGATTTCATAAAATCTCTAATGTTCTTTCCGTTAATGAAAGGGGAAAACTTATCCAAGAAATTGAATTCATCTTCAGATACTTTGATGTTTTGATTTCCAGCATAATTTTTAATAATACATTGTCTAAGCATGTGAGAGGTATACAACAAGAAAATTTTTTGTCTTTCTTTTCCAGTTTGAGCCATTTGATCTGCCCAATTCATCATATCAATGACATTTTTTTTATAGCTGGATCGCATTAATTCAATAAAATGGTCTTTTAATGAATAATCATTTTCGTCCAAGTTAAGGATCTCTTTTGCTTTGATAATATTTCCTTCTGAATAGGAAGCAATGGAATCTGCCTCTTCTGTATTCAATTGAAAATCTTTTTCAATATGAATTTTCAGATCTGGCTCACTGATTCTATTCACTCGAAGAATTTGACAACGTGAGATAATCGTGTCTAACAATTTACCCTCCTCCTTTGACAAGAGAATAAACATGGTTTTATTGGGGGGCTCTTCTAATATTTTTAAAATCTTATTGGCACACTGGGTATTCATTTCTTCTGCCATCCAGATGATCATTATTTTGTATCCACCTTCATACGATTTAAGTTTAAGCTTTCTGTGAATATCGTAACTTTCATCAACAGATATGATAGGTTTGCGTTCTTTACTATCAATTTTTTTGATCCAATCAAATAATGAAAAATACGATGAGTCTTTTATTTGTCCTCTCCAATCCTCATAAAAAGGTTTGGATGTTTTACTAACACTTTGTACTGTTGGAAAGCTGAAGTGAAGGTCTGGATGCTGCAGTTCATTAATTTTTCTACAAGAAGGACATTGACCGCAACTGTCTTCTGCGGTTTTATTTTCACATAATATAAATTGTGCAAAAGCCATTGCCAAGCCCAATGATCCATAGCCTGGGTCGCCAAGAAATAGTTGGGCATGGCTGATCTTTTTTTTTCGAACACCGTATATGAGCTTTTCTTTAAGCTTTGCCTGCCCAATAACATCTTTGAACTGCATGAATCAAATTTACTAATGTTTTCTAGTATTGAAATCAAAAAGAAGATTTAAATTAGTACAAAAAAACCATGAAAAAACTGTGCTTAATTTCTTTCATTCTAATTTCTATTTCGGCTTTTTCTCAAAATATTCGGGTTCAAGAACAGAAT
>CAJWCX010000237.1 GCA_913031405.1 uncultured Flavobacteriales bacterium
ATTTGTGATGGGGAAGATGTTTACATCATTGGAATTATGCAGCACATTGAGCCTGCGGGAATTCATTCTGGAGATTCATATGCTGTTCTTCCGCCATATAATTTGGGAGACTTTGTAATGACACAGATTGAGGACATCACCAAAAAAATTTCGATTGAATTGAAAACGGTTGGATTGATTAACATTCAGTTTGCCATCAAAGACGATCAGGTATATGTGATTGAGGCCAACCCAAGGGCTTCAAGAACAGTTCCCTTCATAGCTAAAGCATATGATGAACCATATGTCAATTATGCTGCTAAGGTCATGTTAGCAGATAAAAAGATTAAAGATTTTAATTTCACCCCGAGGAAAAAAGGATATGCCATTAAAATCCCGGTATTCTCTTATGGTAAGTTTCCAGATGTTAAAAAAGAGCTTGGTCCAGAAATGAAATCAACAGGTGAAGCCATTCAATTCATAGAAAACCTCAAAGATCCATTTTTCCGAAAGGTATACTCTGAAAGAAATATGCATTTGTCTCGCTAATTTATCCAATTTGACATGAGTCGTTTTTCTATATTTGTATAATGCTGAGTGTAGAAGAGATTAAGAGACCGGTTGAATTTGAATTGGATAAGTTTGAATCTCATTTTGAAAACGCCCTAAAATCTAATGTTCCTTTATTGGATAAGGTGACTCATTATATTGTCAAAAGAAAAGGCAAACAAATGAGGCCTTTGTTCGTTTTTTTGTGTGCTAAAATGCTCGGTGAAGTGAATGAAACGACCTACGATGGGGCTTCTCTTGTAGAGCTATTGCATACGGCAACTCTCGTTCACGATGACGTTGTTGATGATGCCAATGAGCGCAGAGGTTTTTTCTCAGTTAACGCATTGTGGAAAAACAAAATAGCCGTTTTAGTTGGAGATTACATGCTTTCAAAAATTTTATTGCTTTCGTTGGAGAAAAAAAATACCGATTTATTGGCGATTGTGGCGCGTTCGGTAAAGGAGATGAGTGAGGGCGAATTATTACAAATTCAAAAGTCAAGAACTCTAGACATTACTGAACAGGAATATTTTGAGGTCATTCGTAAAAAGACAGCTTCGTTAATATCAACGTGCTGTGAGGCAGGTGCTATAAGCGTTCAGAGTGATTCCGAAAAAGAAAATATGCGACTTTTTGGAGAAAAGGTGGGATTAGCCTTTCAGATTAAGGATGATATTTTTGATTATGGAACGCCTGATAAAATAGGAAAGCCAACTGGTATTGATATTCGTGAACAAAAAATGACGCTTCCTTTAATATATGTTCTCAAGAATGGTCCTGATAAAGTTCGAAAAGAGCTTAAAAAAATAGTCCGAAATCATAACGAAGAGTCATCCAAAATAAAGAGAGCCACAGAATTGGTAATAGAATATGGTGGAATTGATTATGCTTATGGACAAATGAAGAAACTGGCTGAGGAAGCCAAGGAGCTTCTTACAGGATATCCTGATAATGAGGCTAAGGCATCACTTATTGGTTTGGTAGATTATACAATGAATAGAGAAAAATAAATGACAAAGAGAATTATATATTTTATCTGCGTTGTCACGTTTGTTTCATGTACCGCCTCTGACGATGTTGATGAATTCGATGGAATTATTGATAAGCCAGTTGAAAAAGAGATTTTGAAAGATACAATAGGTTTTGAATATAATGAATGGTATCCTGGGAAAAAGCAATTAAAGATTGAAGGAAGTTTTGATGCGAATAACTTAAAACATGGAAAATGGGTATATTACAACAAGGAAGGAAGAGAACTTTCAATGACAACATATACGCATGGTTTAAAACAAGGTTTTTCTATAGTAAAACACCCAAATGGAATGATTCATTACAGAGGCGAATATGATCAGGATGAGATTGTTGGTTTGTGGACTTTTTATAATGAAAAAGGAGAAAAAATAAATGAAATTAATTATGATCTTAAATGAGTAAAATCCCTTCACATATTGTGGATCAAATCATGCAAACAGCTCTTGTGGAAGAGGTGGTTGGGGAATTTGTTCAGCTCAAAAGAGCAGGTTCTAATTTGAAAGGGCTTAGTCCTTTTACAGATGAAAAAACACCTTCATTTGTGGTGTCGCCTGCTAAACAAATATTCAAATGTTTTTCGACTGGAATTGGTGGTACTGTGGTTACATTTTTAATGGAAAAAGAACATTTTACCTATCCAGAAGCGCTTCGGTGGTTGGCGGATAAATATGGAATTGAAATACCCGCGCAAAGAGAACAAACAAAGGAGGAGCTAGAGCGTATTTCCGAAAAAGAGAGTCTGTTCGTGATTAACGATTTTGCTAATCAGTTTTTTCAAAATAACATACATCAAAGAGATGAAGGTAAATCTATTGGACTCAGTTACTTTAAAGAAAGAGGTTACACCAATGAAATTATTGAGAAGTTTCAGCTTGGATACTGTATGGATCAAAGCGATGACTTAACGAAGTCAGCTCTAAAGAAAGGATACAAGAAGGAGTATTTAGTAAAAGTTGGTTTGACAAAGGAAAAAGACAAACGTACTTTTGATTTTTATAGAGGTAGGGTTGTTTTCCCGATACACAGTATATCTGGTAGGGTCTTAGGTTTTGGAGGACGAACACTCAAAACGGATAAGAAAGTTGCGAAATATTACAATTCTCCAGAAAGTCCCATATACAATAAAAGTGAAATACTTTATGGTCTGTATTTTTCTAAGGGAGAAATTATCAAAAGGGATGAGTGTTTTTTATGTGAGGGATATACGGATGTGATTTCCATGTATCAATCAAATATTCAGAATGTGGTTTCTTCCTCTGGTACTTCCTTAACCAAAGAGCAGGTTCGATTGGTGAAAAGATACACCCAAAACCTAACTATTTTATATGATGGTGATGCAGCGGGGATTAAGGCATCGTTCCGGGGTATTGATTTGATCTTGGCAGAAGGTTTGAATGTAAAGGTAGTTATGTTTCCTGATGGTGAGGATCCGGATTCATATGCAATCAATCACACCGATGAAGAATTGGCTGAAATGATTGAAAAGAGGAAACAAGATTTTATTACGTTCAAGGCTTCAGTTCTGATGTCTGGTATGAATAATGATCCAATTAAAAAGTCAAAATTAATTAGAGAGGTTGTAGCATCTGTGGCACTAATTCCCGATCAGATTACGAGAAGTGTTTATGTTCAGGAAATTGCCAAAAAGTTTGATATTAATGAACGAACAATTTCTAATGAGCTAATGAAACTAATGCGTTCGAACATAACGTCGAAAGCTCAGTCTGTTTCTCCATCCACACAAAAATCACATTCAAATCTTGACAAAAAAGTTCAAGAAGAAAAGAGTAGGGTCAATAA
>CAJWCX010000238.1 GCA_913031405.1 uncultured Flavobacteriales bacterium
TCAGTCATTTCTTTCCATTGAGCAATCCATCCTGGAAGCCTACCTAAGGCAAACATCACTGTAAACATTTCTGTTGGAATTCTCAAGGCCTTGTAGATAATACCTGAATAAAAGTCAACATTTGGATATAAGTTTCTTGCTTTGAAATATTCGTCTTCCAAAGCTACTTGTTCCAATTTTTTTGCAATATCCAATAAAGGATCATTGACTCCTAATTTTTCGAGTACCTCATCACAAGACTTCTTAATGATTTTGGCTCTAGGATCAAAATTCTTGTAGACACGATGACCAAAGCCCATTAATCTAAAAGGATCATTTTTGTCCTTGGCTTTTTGAACCCATTTATCCACATCTCCACCATCAATATGAATTTTCAAAAGCATTTCAATAACTTTCTGATTTGCACCTCCATGAAGAGGACCCCACAATGCACAAATTCCTGCTGAAATTGATGAATATAAATTCGCTTGAGAAGATCCCACAATACGAACAGTAGAGGTGGAACAATTTTGCTCGTGATCCGCATGTAAAATCAATAATTTATTCAAGGCTTTAACAATAACTGGATCTACCACATAATCCTCTGTAGGCATGGCAAACATCATGTGCAGAAAATTCTCACAGTAGTCATATTCATTACGAGGATATATAAATGGATGTCGCATAGAATTCTTATACGACCATGCCGCTAAAGTTGGTAATTTGGCGATCAATCTTTGAATGGTCAAATTAACAGCTTCAGAATTCCTGTTAGGATTTTGAGATTCTGGATAGAAGGTTGCCAAAGAAGAAACCATCGATGAAAGAACACCCATTGGGTGGGCTTTAGCAGGATATGCCTCAAAAAATCGCTTCATATCTTCATGCACAAGTGTATGACGCTTGATGCTTCTATCAAACAACTGAAGTTCAATACTATTCGGCAACTCTCCATATATCAAAAGATAAGCTACCTCCGTAAATGAAGCCTTATCTGCCAATTGTTCAATCGGATAACCTCTATACCTTAAAATTCCTTTCTCACCATCCAAAAAAGTAATACCGCTGGTTGTCGCTCCAGTATTTTTATATCCCGGATCAATTGTAATATATCCAGTTGAAGCTCTAAGCTTTGAAATATCAACAGCATTCTCCTTTTCTGAACCTGTAACAACAGGTAATTCGTGTTCGTTTCCTTCTAAAATAATTTTTACAGTATTGCTCATTCCTGAATTTAAATTTATGATATGATGACTTCGCTCAAAAATACAAAATCCAATTTGTATTTTCTAACATGGAAATCACTTATACCTTTATTTCATTAAAAAGTTTCGTTTCTAAAGATTTTCTTTTATGTAATCCAACATCATTTGAAATAAATGATTTCGAGTATTTCCCCCATAAATACCATGATTTTTATTGGGGTAAATAAATAAATCAAATTGCTTATTGGCAACAACCATAGCGTTAACCATTTCCATTGTATTCTGATAATGTACATTGTCGTCTGCCGCACCATGAATCAACAAATACTTTCCTTTCAATTTATCCACATGATTGATTGGACTATTATCATCATAACCTTTTGGGTTTTCTTGAGGAGTCCTCATAAAACGTTCTGTGTAGATGTTATCATAATACCTCCAGCTCGTTACAGGCGCTACTGCAATGGCCATTTTAAATTCGTCAGCCCCTTTAGTAATCGCTAATGAAGACATGAAACCCCCATAACTCCAACCCATGATACCTATTCTGTTTTGATCAACCCATGAGTATTCGCCTAGCTTTCTTGCACAATTAATAATGTCCTCTGTTTCCAGTTTTCCCAGTTCCAAATAAGTACTTTTTTTAAATTCCGACCCTCGATACATTGTCCCTCTCGGATCCACACTAAATACAATATATCCCTCCTGAGCCAACAGCTGATGATACATATAATCATAAGAATCCCAAACATCTAAAACCTCATTGTGACCTGGCCCCCCATAAACGTTAAAATAGACAGGATATTTTTTGGTGGAATCAAAATCATGAGGTAAAATCATCCAGGTATTCAGAGTCACTCCATTTGCATCAATCGTTGAAAATGTTTTAGGAGATAATGCATAAGATTCAGAAAGCATATCTTTTAATTCGCTATTAGATATAAGTTCCTTTATTAAGTCACCTTTCACATTTTTTAATGAATAAACTGGAGGCGTATTGGCATTCGAATAGCGATGTATGAAATACTTCATTCCGTTTAGAAAATTAGCCTCATTATAGCCTCTTTCAAGGGTAAGCTCTCTTTTTTTCTTCCCATTGGTTTGAATACTATAAATAGATTTTTGGGTGGCATGAGGTTCACAGGAAGAATAATATATGATATTGGCATCTTCATCCAATCCCAAAAACTCAATAACATCCCACTCCCCAGAAGTTATCTGTTCTTGATTACCATCAAAAGAAAGTTTATGAATGTGCTTGTAGCCATCCAATTCACTAGTTCTTAGTATTGATTTTCCATCTTTTAAAAAAACAAGATTGTCATCAACATCAACATAAGTGTCCGATTTTTCCTCAAAAATCATTTTTGAATCCCAACCCTCTTGATTCGCTCCGACTAGATGGTATTTCAAACTGCTTTGATGACGATTCATAGATTGCACAATCAATGTATTGGATGTTGGCGACCATTCCATTCGCGGGATGTACTCATAATCTCCTATTTCGACTTGTTGGACTTGTTTTGTTTCAACATTCAGTATATGAAGTGTGACTTCACTATTTTTCTCACCAGCTTTAGGGTATTTAAACTTGTAGTTGTCCGGATACAAATCAGTGTAGAATGTCATACTGAATTCTTTAACATCAGACTCATCAAATTTTAAATAGGCAATATACTTACTGTCTGGCGACCAATCATAAGCCTTTCTCAATGCGAATTCCTCTTCGTATACCCAATCGGAAGTTCCATTGATGACACTGTTAGCTTTACCATCCTGAGTCATCTTAGAAACGTTACCAGTCGAAAGATTTTTTACATAAATATTATTGGCGTGAATGTATGACACAAAATTACCATCGGGAGAATATTCAGCCAAAGTCTGAGGCTGGTGCTTTTCGTCCAAAAGTTCTAATTTTTTGGTAGCAAGGTCATAGAGATAATAATTAGCGCCAAAACTATATCGATAAATACTTACAAAATCCGTCAGAAATAAAATCTTTGATTCATCACTATTGAACTCGTAACGGAAATAGCTAAACTCTTCATTAGGAGGGGTGAAAAGAACTTCCTGTGCACCATCACCCTCAAACTGTCCTTTTACGATAGAATTATTCTTTTCTTGATATGTGTACGATATTCCATCTGCCATGGCACTAT
>CAJWCX010000239.1 GCA_913031405.1 uncultured Flavobacteriales bacterium
TTCATATTTCCGTGCTCGAGCTGTAATGAAAAAGGAGGAGCCTGATGTATTTGTAGTCAATTATTGGATGACCATATTTGGCCCAATGTATGCCATTTTTTCAAAAGGTTTTGAGTCCAGTGTCCTGAAAGTAGCTTTGATTCACAATATCAATCCTCATGAAAAACGTTTTTTTGATTCCTTTTTTAATCGTTTGTTTTTGAACCGTTATGATGCATTTGTTGTTTTGTCCGAGCGTGTGAAGCAGGACCTTATGGAAAAGAAACCAGATGCCACTTGTTTGTTGCTGAACCATCCTTCTTATTCCCATTTTGGAACGGCTATAGCTAAAGATACTGCCCGAGAACGTTTGAACATCCCATTAAATTCAAAAGTTTTATTGTTTTTTGGATTGATTCGTGACTATAAAGGTTTGGATATCTTACTTGAGGCTATGAATACCCTAGATGAAACCTATTATTTAATTGTTGCAGGGGAAGTTTATGGTGATGATAAAGCGTATTTGAAGCAGGTTGAAAATATTCCTCAAGCCCATGTTGTAATGCGTAATGGCTATATTCCAGATGATGAGGTTAAATATTATTTTAGCGCTTCGGATTTATGCATTTTACCTTATAAAAAAGGAACTCAGAGTGGTGTTCAAGCCATTTCAGATTCCTTTTGCACACCCGTATTGGTATCTAAAAATGGGGGGCTTCACGAAAAGATAAAGGAGGGAAAATCAGGATTCATAATTCATCAATTGGAATCTACACTTTTATCTGAAAAAATTCAAGACATATTTAGCGGAGGAAAGCTAGATATTGTTCGCGAAAAACTCCGTTCTGTGCTATCCAATAGAAGTGATGAATGGAAAGATTTTGCAAATCAATTTTATGAATTTATTCTTGATGAAAAAGCGAAAAAGAATATTTAGTTCTTAGCATGCTCTTTATTTGTGATTTTAGTTCGGATATATTTGAATATAAATATTGTAAACTCTATATTTGCACGCTTATTTAAACATAAATCTGAAATTACATGCGTATTAAAGGATTCTTCTGGTTTCTAACCATTTTACTTACTGTTGTTTGTTTGTATCAATTGTCATTTACATGGGTGGCAAATGATGTTGAGGCTGAAGCTGAAAAACAAGCAAATAAGATTGTTGCTGAAAAGAAAAAAGAAGCATTGGCCAATACTAACGGAATAGCACTAATTGGAAGCAATAATGATACAATTGATTTCAATGATGCAGAAGCTGAAGAAATCGCCAAAGGAATATTAATCAATCAAATCCTACGAGCCAAAGGTGATAAAGTAGTTTACCCTTTATTAGGCTCTACCTTTTCTGAAGTAAAGAAAAGATCATTGGCCTTTGGTCTTGACCTTGTTGGTGGTATGAGCGTTACTTTAGAGGTATCGACTCCGGAGTTTGTGAAGTCTCAAGTCAAAAGTCAAAATGAAATTGCTTTCACGAGTCCTTATCAGAAGGCACTCAAAAAATATAGTAACAACAGTTCTTTAGATTTTATTGATTTGTTTGTAGCCGAATATAGATCCTCCAACGATGGGCTGCCTCTAAATTTCATCATTCAAGGAGAAGGTATTGAAATCGGAACAAGTGATGAGGATGTTATCGCTCATCTTCGGGATTTGATTACCAAGTCAATGGACGGAATCGAAAATGTGATGAATAAGCGAATCAATCAATTTGGAGTTGCTCAGCCGAATATTCAAAAGGATGCGGCGAACAATAGACTCTACATTGAACTTCCCGGTGTTCAGGATGAAAAGACAGTGGCTCAAAAGCTTCAGTCTACAGCTAACCTTGAGTTTTTTGAAACGTATTCATTTGACCAAATCCAAACCTCATGGTTGGAGGCAAGTGCCATATCAACCAGAGCGGAAGGAATCGAGGAAGATACCTCAGCGCTTTCTTTTGGTGAAACTGAAATCGTACAGAGCGGATTGGCTTCATTAATTCAGCCTACTAATGCTGGTAATATTGGTTATGCAAAAAATGATGAGGATAAAGCCCGAGTTGATATTTTACTTAATCGTTCTGATATTAAGGCTGAATTTGAATCACAGGTGCGATTTATGTGGGGAGCTGAAATAGAGTACATTGATCGAGAAAAAAAGAAAAAAGGATGGAACCTCTATGCCTGTAAAATACCTGAAAATGGAAAAGCACGAGTTAATGGTAGTCATATTGCCAAGGCGAGCCAGGGTTATGATCAGATGAGTGGAGATATCACTGTTGACTTGAGTATGAATGATGAGGGAATGGACCAATGGGGTAGAATGACCTCAGAAAACATCAATAGACTTGTGGCGATTACCATGGATAATGTAGTGTATAGTGCGCCTGTGGTAAGGACAGAAATCATGAGTGGTAATACTCAGATTTCTGGAAATTTCACATTTGATGAAGCCAACGATTTGGCCGGTTTATTGAATGGGGGAGCGTTACCTGCCCCTTGTGTGATTAAGGAACAAACAAAGGTAGGACCAACAATAGGAAAAGAAAACACGAGAGCAGGCTTGGTGTCTTTTGCGATTGCTTTTCTTGTCGTTTTCGCCTATATGTTTTTCTATTATGGAAAAGCCGGAATAGTTGCGGACATCGCCTTGCTTGCTAATGTCATCTTTATTTTTGGATCTTTGGCATCTTTTGGTGCAGTTTTGACGCTGGCGGGTATTGCTGGTATTGTATTGACCATTGGTATGGCTGTAGATGCCAACGTATTGATATTTGAACGTATTCGAGAGGAGCAGACCAAAGGCAAAGATTTATCAGGGTCCGTTTCAACGGGTTTTCAAAAGGCACTTTCTTCTATTATAGATGCGAACTTGACAACATTGTTGACAGCAATTGTTCTTAAAATATTTGGTACTGGACCGATCGAATCTTTCGCCACTACATTAATCATTGGTATATTCTCCTCACTATTCGCAGCTTTAATTATTTCAAGATTGATATTTGAGTGGAACTTAAACAAAGGAAAAGGAATGACCTTTGACACTAAATTCACTAAAAATGCTTTTAAATCTTTGAATATCAACTTTCTTGACAAAAGAAAAATGACCTATGTACTTTCAACATTAATGGTTATTGGTTCATTGGTGTTGTTGTTTTCAAAAGGGATTTCTCAGTCTGTTGAATTCTCTGGAGGAAGAACCTACAGTGTTAAATTCGAAAAGTCAGCGGAAAGCCAAACCGAATTTATTAAAAGTCAATTGTCTACTTCAATGAAAGGTGCTTCTGTGGATGTAAAAACCAAATCCAGCACTTATAATGTTGAAATTATAACGAACTATTTGTTGGAGCAAGAAAATGCTGAG